>JAGVWK010000013.1 GCA_018304295.1 Microcaldota archaeon
AATTGCGGCAGCGTCAAATGGCGCAAAGCTTGCGAGGGGCATGGGCGGTTTCAAAGCAGGCATGGGAAAGCAGATTATGATTGGGCAGGTGCAAATTGTTGGAGTAAAGGATGCACAAGGCGTATGCAAAAAATTGGATGCGAAAAAGGATGAGTGGGTAAAAATTGGGAATGAGAATTGTTCTTTTGTCCAGCACGGGGGAGGGGTGCGAGAATTTTCTGCAAGAAGCATTTCCACTGCAAGGGGAGAAATGGTGATAGCGGAATATTTAGTGGATGTGCTGGATGCGCAGGGCGCAAACTCCATAAACACGGTGCTTGAGGCCGCTGCGCCAAAAATTGCGCAGGTGGCTGGGGGAAAAGTGAGGCTTAGGATATTGTCAAATTTGGCAGTGCACAGGATTGCAAAGGCAAGCGCGGTTTGGAGAAAAGAGGATATTGGGGAGGATGCCATTGAGGGCGTGCTGGATGCATATGAGTTTGCTGCAAATGACATTTACAGGTGCGCAACGCACAACAAGGGGATACACAATGGGATTGATGCAGTTGTTGTTGCAACAGGGAACGATTGGCGCGCAGTTGAGGCTGGGGCGCACTCCTATGCTGCGCTTAATGGGTACAAGCCGCTCACAAAATACTGGAAAGATGAGAAGGGGGATTTGCACGGGGAAATTACACTTCCACTTGCCGTCGGGACAGTGGGCGGGGCAACAAAAACACACCCTGTTGCGCAAGTGTGTATGAAAATATTGGGCGCAACTGGGGCTGCAGAGCTTGGGTGCGTAATGGCAAGCGTGGGGCTTGCGCAGAACTTTGCAGCGCTTCGCGCGCTCTCCACAGAAGGGATACAAAAAGGGCACATGAAGCTGCATGCGGCGAACATTGCAGTGCTTGCGGGAGCAAAGGACGTGCAGGTTGAAGCGGTCGTGCAGAAAATGGTGGAGCAAAAGGACATTACTGTCGGAAATGCCAAAAAAATACTTGAGGGAATGGGGCACTAAGTCGGATGGGGGGCTAAGCCATTAGTTTTTTCACAAGGGACGCGTATTCCTCCATGAGGGCGTTCGCCTTCTCTTGGGTTTTTGCCTCTGCGAATACGCGAAAGTAGTTTTCAGTCCCTGAGGCGCGCACTATGATCCAGCTATCAGGAAAGTCCATGCGCACGCCGTCAAGAAGAAGAGGGTGCAGGCTGTTTTTCTCTGCGTATTCGGATAGGTTTTTCATTGTTTTTTCTTTTTGGGAGGGCGCGCATTCAATTTTTGTTTTGGAATTGTAGTAAATGGGAAGCCAGTCAAGCATTGCTGAAAGCGGCATTTGCATATTGCACATTGCCTCTGCGATTTTTGCGGCTGCAAAAATGCCGTCCTTTGCAAGGGAGAGCTGCGGCCACACTATTCCCCCTACCTCTTCCCCGCCGCTTATGCAATCTTTTCCAAGAGAGCGCATCTTTTCTGAAATGTAGGGGGCGCCGACTTTTGTGTAGTGCAGGGTGCCCCCAAGTTTTTTGCACACGTCCTCAACAACCTTGCTTGTTGCAACCGTAGTCACTATTGCAAGGGGGCGCTTTTGCAGCCCTGCGCTTGCTTTTGCCTGCTGCAATGCAAGGGAGGCGCTTATTGCAAAGCCCTTATCGCCAACTATCCAGCGCCCTTTTTCATCCACAAAGACCACGCGGTCAGAATCCCCGTCCCATCCAACGCCAAAATCAGCATGCGTTTCCTTTACTTTTGAGATGAGCGCTTGCAGGTTCGCCTCTGTGGGCTCTGAGGGACGCCCGGGAAAGGTGCCGTCTATCGTGCCGTTTATCACAGTTATTTTGCAGCCGAGCGCCTGAAAGAGAAGAGGCGCAACTGTTGCGGAAGTGCCGTTCCCGCAGTCAAGCACAACTGAAAGGGAGCGGGAGCGGAATGCATCCGCATTGAGAAGCTTAAGCATTGCATTGAGATGGTCTTTGCACGCATTTTCGTATTCCGTGCAAACGCCTATTTTTTCCCATTGGGCGCTCTGCGCGCCCTCTTGCATTATTTTTTCTATTTCCTTTCCGCGCTCCCGCGATATGCCAACGCCGTTTTTATCAACGAACTTGAGCGCGTTCCATTCCGGGGGGTTGTGCGAGGCGGTTATTATTATTAGCCCATCGGCCTTCTTTGAATGCAAAATGTACTCACACGTTGGCGCGCTTGCAAGCCCTATGTCAAGAACGCGGCAGCCAACAAAAAGAAGGCCTGCTTTTGAAGCTGCCGCAAACATTGGGCTTGTGATGCGCATGTCCCTGCCAAGCACTATTGTTTTTCCAATTCCGCCGCACCACTGCCCAAAAGCTGCCGACAAGGAGAATGCGGCAAGGGGCGCAAGCTCTGCCAGTTTGCCCCTCACGCCGTTTGTGCCAAATGAAAGAGCCATGTTGCCACTCAGGATGCCTGTTTGTAAGGCGTATATCCCAGCCACTCGTATATTTTCACTGCATTGCCCGGGGTCTGGTATGCGAGGGTGAAGCCCGGCAGGTCCCCAAGCACAAATGCGCGGTAAAGGTTGGAGTCGTAGAACTTGCCCTTGCGGTCTTCGTAGCCGTCCACAAGCGTGCCATTTGCTCCCTGCCACACCTTGTCAAGATTGTATATTGTAAAGAAGGTCGTGTAATCCGTTTCCTGCGAATACTGCTGCACAAACGCCTTGTTAAGCAGCAGGTTGCCATCCGCATCCTTGCGGCCAAGGTAATACGTGCCAAGGCCGCTTCGCCCGTCCGCAAGCCTCATGTTTGCCATGCAGTATTGGCGCTTGAGAGTGCGGCTTTGGCCTGCGTATTCTTCAACGTACCCGACCGTGCCGCTTATCTGCTGCGAGGGAGACACGATGCAAGTTTCCTTATTTGCATTTGGCACGTAAATTACCTCAAACATGTGCTCAAATTCGCACTGTGAGCCGCCCGGCCATACGCTCACGCTTGTGAGATTGTCGCGCGCGCACGAGAGGTAGTTGAGAGCGCCGTATTTGCCCCCGAATACGCTTCCGCCGGAGATAAGCTCGGAATCAAAGAGCGCATATTTGGAATCAAAGCGGCCCATTGCGGCTGCAAGGTCTTGGGGCGTGCCGTCAATATATGCGTGCGCGATTTCGCCTATCATGTCCTTGCGCGCATGCTCGTTGCGCAAAACAGCATTGCGCTCGCCAAAGAAGTTTATCCAGTGCCCGTAGTCCCACCAGGAGGTTATGCGCGAGCCGTTCTCCGTGCTTGAGCGTATCCATTCCATTGAGTTAATCCAGTAGGGAGAAATCACCTGGCAGCGAAGCTGCGCGCCAAGAAGCTGGTCGCGGCTTGGATTTGTGAGGTTGGAAAGCTGGGAGTATATGCAAAGCCGCGAGTCAAACTGATTTTCCATTGAGGAGGCAAAATTTGCATCCGAGCCGGCTGCGCATATTTGCGCGTCAGCCCCCCCTATCTGCTCGCAAAGCCGCTGCATTTTCAGCATGCCGCTTCCAAGGGGGTCCTGCTGGTAGCGTTCCGAGAAGGAAGCCACAAGCAATGGCTGCGCTACTGCGGAGCGCTCATCCAAAAATTCAAGGGCGATTGTGGAGAATATGAGCACTATTGAAAGCGCGTATGCAATGGTGCGCGCATTTGCAGAATATTTTTTGCTTAAGGAAATTGCAAGGAATGCGAGCTTTTCAATCAGGGCAGCTGAAACCACTGCGGCAATGGCGCTTATCATGCCAAGATAGACAAGGAACTTTATCTTGTTCAGGCCCATGTAGGCGATTGGGAAAACAATAAGGCCAAGCAGCAGGAAAAGGCAGGCTATGTTGTGCCCCTCCTGGTATTTCTCGTCTTTTTTCACAAGCAGGATGGCGTAGGAAACAGCGCCGTAGGCGAATGCAAGGGAAAGGGCAACAAGCATAAGGCTTGGCGTTTTCTCGCCCGTCTGCATGCCAAAGCCAAATAGGAGGTTTATTGCAAAATCAATGAGCGCAAAAAGCACATTTGCAAATATGGATAGTGGGGCTGCGATAAGGGACAAGGCTGCAACAAAAAGCCAGCCAACAATGCCTTGCACCGTATTTGGCATTATTCCAACATCGCCTTCGGTGAGCGTCCTGCCTATGAAGCCCAACTGGCTCTCAAAGGAAGCGCCGGACTGCCCCTGCTCTGATATTGTGCGCTCAAGAGGGGAGGGGTAGGTCGCCGCGCCTGCGTAGTTGCCAATATAGGAATCCACTACGTTGCCAAGCGGGCTTATCAATAGCAGCAGGGAAGCCGCAAAAAGCGCGCCTATGGCCGCAAGCCGCTGCGTGCTTGTGGCAAAACGCCTGCCTGATGCGTATAGTATGAATGCGAATGCGATTGGGCCGCCCATTATTAACAGGCTGTTTATCCCTATGCGGCCCACGAGCATGCCTGCAAGCTCGTGCAACCCCTGCAGGGAGTATAAGCCCATAAGAAGGTTTGCAGCAAGCACGCCTGCAAGCACAATGAGGTTTGCCTGCATGAAAAATTCCGCGTAGTTGCGCGCTTCTTTTGTGAGGATGTGCTTTGCTGTTTCAATTGGGTTTTCCTCATGGTGGCCGTGCGAGAGCACGTGCTTGTGCGCCCAGAAGAGCCGTATGGCCTCAAGGGAAACAAAGCCGGCAGTTACAAGGACTGCAACGCCGCTTGAAGAGGAGCCTGCTATTGCTGCAAAAAACGCAAGCGCTGCAAAGCACGCGAGGCGCACGTCGCGGTATTTCAGTGATGCCGCGTATGCGCCAAAGTAAAAGAGAAGCGCAAAAAAGCCATAGGGCTGGCCTTCTGCAACGCCTGCCTGCATTTTAAGAAGCAATGCGGGCGTGAATGCAAAAAGCCCTGCCGCAAGAAGCCCATGCCTTCTTCCAAATAGGGAGGAAAGCAGCAAGTATGCGCCAAGGCACATGAATGCGGAAACAAGCGGGGGGTAGAAATTTGCTATTGTGGAAAAGAGGTAGCGCTCGTATTCCCCGCCTTGCGTGTAAATGGAATACCATTGGGCCTCAAGATAAATGCCAAGGGGGTTTGCGCGGTGCGAAACTGCAAAATCAGAAGCCTGCTTGTCAAACCATGCGGTATCGTCCGTGATTGGCACAAATCCCTCCGTGAGTATTTGGGAGCCCCCGTACATGTAAAAGTAAGGGTCAAGCTCAGAGTATATTGGGCTAAAACTTTGCATGCGCAGCCAAAAAGCAAGGAACATTATGAGGAAAAGGAAAATTGCGGGCAGGAATTTTTTTGCGCCATCCAGCAGTTCATCCTTGGTTGAAAGAGAAGGAAGGGAAAGCGCTGGAAGCGCAAGCATCCCGTCTTTTATGCATAATGCAATGCCTGCGGCAAATAATATCAGGACATCTGCGAGAACAAGGGGGAAGGAAAACGGGATGCCAACCATTCCCTCAAGAAGCAGCAAAAGGGGCACAAGCACAATTCCTGCTACAAAGCCAAAAGAGAGCTTCTCGTACCATGCAAGCGCGCTTTTGCGCAAAAACCATGCAACAAAAGGGATGCCTGGAACAAGGGACGAGAAAAGTATTATGAGCATGAGTTTTAGCGGCTCAAAAACAAACATAGTGAAACCTCCAAGAGAGTAAAGGTTGCGAGCCGAAGTATATAAAACTAACGCGCAAGAATGGGGATATGCTTGATGTGCACATAGTTGGGGCGGGGCCTGCGGGCTGCTTTTGCGCGGTTGCGGCGCAAAAGGCGGGAAAAAACGCGCTTGTGTCCGAAGAGCACGCGCGCATTGGGGAGCCCGTGCACTGCTCTGGGCTTGTGTCAAAAAGCGCGCTTGAGGAAATGTCAGACGTTGTAGATTATAGGAAAATTTCAATAAACACAATTGAAACTGCGACCATTTTTTGCGCGGACGAACACGTAAAGCTTCGGCCAAAAAAAGCAAAGGCAATCCTAATTGACAGGGGAGAGTTTGACAGGATGGCTGCGGATTGCGCGCAAAGCGAAGGCGCAAAATTTGAGCTTGGGAAAAAAATCTCAAGAAAGGAGCAGCTTAAAAGCTACTGCGTTGTCGGGGCGGACGGCCCTTCATCCGCAGTTGCGCAAATGTTCGGCTTTCCAAAAATAAGAAGGGTCGTTTCCGCATACCAAGCGGATTACGAGTGCAGCGTGCAGGAAAAGCACGATGCAAAGCTTTTCATTTCACCGCGGCATTTTCCGGGGTTTTTCGGATGGGTGATACCCATAAGCGCGCAGAGCGCAAAAATAGGGTTTGCAGTAAAGCCGGGCGCATCCCCAAAAAAGGCGTTTGCGCAAATCCTTGAAAAGTTCGGGGCAAAAAGACCTGAAAACGGGTTTGGGGCTGCAATACCGATTGAAACAAGGGGAAAAACCGCAGGGGAATTCGGCAAATACAGCGTATTTCTTGCGGGGGATGCCGCAGGGCAGGTAAAGGCGACCACAGGCGGTGGAATATATTTTGGGGCAAGCTGCGCAAGGATTGCAGGCAGAGTGTTCCCAGATACTGCTGCTTATGAGAGGGGGTGGAGGAAAGAATACGGAACCGACCTGATGATGCATTCGCTTTTAAGGCGCGCCATGAACATATCAAGCGAGGCTGCGGTGGATGCGCTTTTGGGGGTTTTCAAGCTTGGGATGCTTGACAGGTTCATAAACGAGCATGCGGAAATGGACAGGTGGGGCAGGCTTGCAAGCGCAAAGTCAGTGGTGGACTACGCAAAGCTCATTGCAAGCGCAAAGTGAGCAGGTTGAAAAGGAGAGCGCGGCACATGGAAAAAACATGGAAAAAAATAGACATGCACGCGCACACGGAATTTTCGCACGATTGCGAAAGCAAGGTGGAAGCGGTGCTGCAAAGGGCGCTTGCGCGCGGACTGGATGGGATTGCGATAACGGACCACGGGTCAGTGGAGGGGGCGCTTCTTGCAAAAAAAATCGCGCGTGAAAAAAAGCTGCCCCTTATTGTCATAGTTGGGCAGGAAGTGAAAACCCCGCACGGGGAAGTCATGGGCCTGTTTTTGAAAAAGAGCATTCCAAAATGCAGCATAAGGGAGGCAATAGCGGAGATAAAAAGGCAGGGCGGGGTTGTGAGCATCCCCCATCCGTTTGACTTTGCGCGCGGCAGCGCGCTTAACCCTGCGCTCATACCCAGAGAAGAGCTTGGGAAACTTGACGCAATGGAGGTGCTCAATGCAAGGGTGTATGCAAAGGAGATGAACGCGCAGGCGCTTGCGTTTGCAAAAAAACACTCGCTTGTGCATCTTGGAGGGTCTGATGCGCACACGCTTTTTGAAATAGGCAACGCATATACGCTTGTAGATGCAAAGGACGGGGCGGGCGTTAAAGGCGCGATTTTGCAGGGGAAAACAAAAGTGCGGGGGGAAGTTTCAAGCCCTCTTGTGCACGCATTCTCAAGGTTTGCGTCGCTGAAGAAAAAGATAATAAGGTCATTGGCAAAGTGATTGCGGGGAAAGTGGTTGCATGAAGCCTTACCATGTTGCAATAATACCGGATGGGAACCGAAGGTGGGCAAGGAAAAAGGGCATGGAGAAAAAAAAAGGCTATGAGATTGGGATAAGGCACATTGGGGACGTTTTAAAGTGGTGCCGCAAATCCGGCGTAAGGATGCTCTCCATGTGGGGCTTTTCAACTGAGAATTTCAACCGCCCAAAAGATGAGCTGGACGCGCTTTTTGGGCTTTTTGCAAGCAACCTCACGCGCATTTTGCAGGAAGGGGATGACAGCTACCGCAAATACAAGGTAAGGGTGCGCTTCATTGGGAGAAAGGATTATTTCCCAAAAGACGTGCGCCAAAAGCTTTGGGAAGTGGAAAGGAAAACAGAAAAGAACAATAGGTATTTCCTTAACATATTCCTAGGGTATGGGGGCAGGCAGGAGATTCTGGATGCTGCAAATGCCGCCATAAAAGCCGGCAGGCGGCTTAATGAGGAGGGGTTTGAAAAGCTCCTTTACACCGCAAGCATCCCTGCGCCAGACATTATAATAAGGACGTCCGGGGAGCAGAGGCTCAGCGGCTTTCTCCCTTGGCAGGCTGCGTATTCGGAGCTGTATTTTTGCAAAAAGCTCTGGCCGGATTTTTCAAGGCGGGATTTTGAGGCTGCGCTAAAGGAGTATGCAAGAAGGAAAAGAAGGTATGGGAAATAGGTGCGCCTGTGGGATGGATAAAAAACGCGCGCAATGGAAAGAAAATATGCGTGGAATGCGAAGTTGCGGATACGCCCCTTGCACGAAGCATTGGGCTTATGTTCGCGCGCAAGCCAAAATGCATATTGTTCAAATTTGATGCTGAGGGGGTTTATCCCATACACTCTTTTTTTGTGAATTTCCCCTTTGATGCGGTTTACCTTGATGCTCAAATGCGCGCAGTGGAAATTTTTGAAAGCATTGAACCTTTCACGCCCCTTGTGGTGCCGCGCAAAAATGCGGCGTATTTGCTTGAGATGCCGCAAAGAAGCGCAAAAAAACTTGGGCTTGTGGAGCGGGATGCGGTGCGGATATACGCCGGGAGCGCAAAAAAAGGTGGCAGCAATGGCAGGAAAAACAGCGCTGGCGGGAAAAAGGGCAGGCGCGTGGCAAAATTAGGGCAGGTGAGGCGCGGTTCAATGCGCACTTGCGCAAAAATATAGGGGGAAAAAATGGGCAATGGGAAGCTTGGATGGAAAGTTGAGGGGGCAAAGGCGCAATACAACGTGCGCCTGGCGCAGCTTTCGGCGGAAGAGGAGGAGGCTGTGCTTGGGATATGTGCGCTTTTTGGAGAGAGGGCGCAGAAAAAGGAGATAGAGGGCGAAAAGCAGGCAATGGAGTGCATTGGGGAGATTTGTGCCTCCTACTGCGAGGCAAATTCAATAGAGCTTGATGCGCAGCAGCAGAAGTATTTGCCAAAAGCCGCGTTTTTGCACACTTACGGGAACTGCTTCCTTGACGAGATGCTTGCGGACTGCAAGCTTGAGGAAATCGCGTGCATCGGGCTTGGAAAGCCGCTTTTCGTATATTGCAGGGGAGAGGGGTGGAAGCGCACGAACTGCAAATTTGAGGATGCGCACACGTTTGTTGCGAGCGTGAACAAGCTTGCAAGGCAAAGCGGCAAAAGGGTGAGCATGCAGACACCGAGGATAAACGTTGCGCTCAGGGACGGCTCGCGCATGCACGCGGCAGTCCCGCCCGTGTGCGACTATGCGCTTACAATAAGGAAATTCGCGGCACAGCCGCTTTGCGCGCACGAGCTTGCGGCGTGCAAAACCGCGAGCTTTGAAAGCCTTGCGTTTTTGTGGACTGCGATGCAGGCTGAGATTTCAATGCTTGTTGCCGGGAACACCGCAAGCGGCAAAACAACGACGCTTAACGCGCTTTTTTCCTTTGTTCCACGCAGCGAGCGGATAATAATCGTTGAGGACACTGCGGAAATCAATTTGCCCCACGCGCACGCGCTGCGCATGCTCTCAAGCGAGGAGGCGGGCATAGAAATGGGGGGGATAATACGCGACACATTGCGGATGCGCCCTGACAGGCTCATTGTCGGGGAGATGCGCTCGCCAAAAGAGGTGGAGGCATTCATGGAAACGGTCCTTAGCGGGCAGGGGAAAGGAAGTTATGGGACGTTTCACGCACAAAGCTGCCCGGACGCGCTTAACCGGCTGCGCATGCTTGGGGCGATGCCCTCCGACATGCCCTCAATCGGGATTGTAGTGGTGCAGAGGCGCATGGAAAACTATGACATGCGGGCAAGAAAGGGTGAGCAGGTGAGAAAGGTAGTGGAGATTTCAGAAATAAGCTTGGATAAGGCTGGAATGCCCCAATGCGTGCAGATTTTTGCAATGCAGAATAAAGCTCTTTTGCGCACGAAAAATCCCTCTGTTTCGCTTGGGAAAATAGCGGAATGCTTCGGGTGCTCGCAGCAGGCGCTTGAAAAGGAGCTGGGAAAACGGGAGAGGCTGCTGAGGGAGATGGGAAAAAGGCGCATTTCGTTCGGGGATGCGTTTGAAAAGGTGCAGAAGTTCATGCTGCAATAAGAAGGGAAAGGAGTGTGTCTGGGAAAGAGCTTTGAGTTTGGGAAAGAGCTTGGAAATGTGCAGAAGTTCATTGCAATGAGAACGGCCATGGAATTTGTTTTGGGATGCGCTTGAAAAGGCGCAGCCGGTTGGAATAAGACCGGGCTGGAATTCGTTGCGGGTGCGTTTGGAAACGGGCGCAAGTTGCAGAGGTAATTTCGGGCGGTATGGGCTTGTTGGAATAATGCGAAAAAGGGAGCGTATGGGTGCGTTTGCGCAAGTTGCAGAGTTGCTGCCGGATGGATTTTTCCAGTCCTGCGCTCTTGTTGAGGAGGATTTGCGCTGCGCGCAAGTGCAAGTCGGTGCGCGCGAATACCTTGCAGGCTGCTTTTTGCTTTCAATTGTTTTTATGCCGCTTTTTTTCATTGCGGCGGCAATAGCGCTTGGTGATGCTGCGATGGCAGCAGGCGTTGCGCTTCTTTTGTTTGCGGCGTTTTATGCGCTCCTTAGGCACGCGCCGTTTTTCATTGCGCAAAGGAAGGCGCGCGAAGAGGAGGCGGACTTGCCCCTTGCGCTTGGGGCAGTCGGCATTTACATTGGGCTGAAAATGCCTTTTGAAAAGGCGCTTGGCGCGGTTGCAGAAGAGAAGTACGCGTTTTCAATGCACATAAAGGCGGCGCTTGCGGCAGTCAGGATGGGCGAAAGTGTTCCTTCCGCGCTTTATGCGCGCGCATCCTATACAAAATCGCGCTACTGCAAGCGGGCGCTTGCGCAGCTTGCACTCTGCTACGAAGGGGAGGGGAGCGTGGAGGGGCTTGCGCGGCTTTCCGAAGAAATGAGCGCATCTGCGATGGCAAAAACGCGGGAGTTTGGCGCGAGGGTGTCCTTCCTTGCGCTGCTTTTTGTTGGGGTGTGCTCGCTTGCGCCGGCGTTTTTTGCAATCTTCATTATAATAGGGGGCAAATTCCTTATGCTGGAAATTTCGCCCGCGCTTGTGTGGGCGGCGTATGCTCTTGCGTTCCCGCTTTTTGCCGCCGCAGTGCTTGCAGCAATATATGCGGATGCGCCTGCCGCTGTCGGGGGAAAAATGGAATACGCCATGCGGATGGAAATCGCGGGCAGGGAGATTGGAAAGGGCGAATCAGTAGCGCTTTTTGCGGCGGGCATGCTTCCACTTGCGTGCGTGCTGGCGTTTTTTCCTGCTTGGTGGGCCATTGCGCCTGCGCTTTTGGTTTGCGCGTTGCCGTTTTGGGCGTATTTTTCGCCCCTTTATGCGAAAATGAAACAGGACGAGAGGCTGGAAAATGCGCTGCCTGACGCGCTTTTCCATGCATCTTCGCTCCTTAAGGGCAGCAGCATGGAAAAGGCGATAAGCGCGCTTGCACAGGGAGGCTATGGGGTGCTTTCGGAGAAGTTTGCGCATGCAAAAAGGCAGGTGCAGTCGGGCGGCGGGGTGGATGAGGCGCTTTTGAATTTGCAATCTTCAAGCGCCTCGGTGCTTTTTTCAAGGTTTTGCGGGCTTCTTTTGCAGGCATACCATACCGGCGCGGATATGAAGGCTGCGCTTCGGCGTGCCGCCTCCGACATGATGGCGAATTTTGCGCTTGTGCGCGAGAGGTCGGCTGTGCTTTCAATGCAAAAATACACGCTCTTTTTTGGAGGCGCGATTGTGGTGCCTCTCATATTGGGAAGCGTGCTGCGCATGTCGGTTGCGCTCTCCGGAGGCGGTTTTTTTGAGGCGGGTGGCGGGGAAATGTTTGGGGCAGGAATGGCGGGCGAGTGGGCTGCAGAGGGCGGGCTTGGGAAAGATGTTTTTGCTGCAATGGTGCCTGCGCTGCACGCATATTTGGCGCTTCTTGCGCTTTTCACAAGCGCGCTGTTTGCGCTTTTTGAGGGGCGCGCCTCGCAGGGCATTTTGCACCTTGCAATAAGCCTGCCGCTTTCACAAGGGATTTTCGTGCTTGCGTATTCAATTGATTTGCTTGGGGCGCTTGCATGAACGGGAAGAGGCAGCCTTGCATGCCAGAGGGCATCCAACGTCGGTGCCAAAAGTATTAAAAAGGATAGCACGCCCATATTAGCAAAGGAAGTGCAGCTTCTTTTGCAGATGAAGGAGGGACTTGGAAACAGGGCTATTTTTCTTTGCTAAAAAAGCTGCCTTAAATGGAGGAGAATGAAATGGGTTTTGGACGAGACAGAGGAAATTTCGGCGGTGGCGGTGACATGCCAAAGCCAGTTAAGGAAGGCGAAGAGATCGAAGTAACTATCGAAGCTATCGCCGCGAAAGGAGATGGAATAGCAAAGAAAGACGGCTTTGTAATATTCGTCCCGGGCGCACACGAAGGCGAGACAGTGAAGGTGAGAATCACCTCAGTCAAGCCGCGCTGCGCAGTTGCAGAGAGGGTTTAAGCCCCCTTTCTTTTTATTTTTCTTTTTCTTGTTTTAGTTGCTTATTTTTCAGTTTAGCTTATTAAATTTGTGAAGTAAATTATCCCATGCGGGGGCAAGACGTTGGGTTTTTGGAGTTTTGCGTTAAGCAAGGTGCGCTCAAGTTCTTACATGCTTTCAAAGTTCTTTGCAAGGAAGATAGCGGATACGCTCAAAAGCGAAGAATACGGGATTGTTTTCGGGCCGGCATACAAGGGCATACCGCTTGCCGTTGGAACGTGCATGGCGCTGCATGAGGGGCACAAAATTGAAAAGGAATGGTGCTTTAACCGCAAGGAGGCAAAAGAACACGGGGATGCGGGCATATTTGTGGGCGCAAAAATAAAGGACAAGGCAAAAATTGTGCTGCTTGATGACGTTTTTACTACAGGGGGGGCAAAGGAGGAGGCAATTGTGCAGCTATCCTCGGTTGCAAATGTGAAAATTGCGGGCGTTTTCATAATGCTGGACAGGGAAGAGAAGAATGAGAAGGGGGAAAACGCGATTGCGGCATTTGAGAAAAAGCACAATACAAAAGTGCATTCGCTTGCATCTGCTTGCGGGATGTTTGAGGCGCTGTGCGGGCGGGAAATAGGCGGAAGCGTTCATGTAACTGATGAGATTTATGCGCAGTTTTTGAAATACAAAAAGGAATATGGAGTATAAGGCGGGGTTTTGATGGGATACCTTGAATATTTGAAAAAGAGCGCGCAGGAGCGCAAAAGCATCCTGTGCTTTGGGCTTGACCCGATGCTGGAAAACATCCCCGAGGGGACAGGCAGCACCACGCAGGAGAGGATTGTGAATTTTTACGCGCAAATAACTGATGCAGCGCTTGCGCGCTCGCCTTCCATATCCGCACTCAAGCCAAACTATGCATATTTTGCGCAATATGGGTTTGAGGGGCTGCAGGCGCTTTATGCGCTCATAAAAAAATACAAGGGAGTTGTGCCCATAATACTGGATGCAAAAAGAGGGGATATTGGGCCCTCTTCGCAGGCATATGCGTGCGAGGCATTTGAATTCTGGGGCGCGGATGCGGTTACGATATCCCCTTACATGGGAGAGGACAGCATGATGCCTTTTATAAAAATGGCGCTTGCGCAGGGAAAAGGGGTGTACGTGCTTGTGAGAACCTCCAATGAGGGGGCTGCGGATTTCCAGAGCCTCAAATGCGAGGCGCGCGACAAGCCCCTTTACCTTGAGGTTGCACGCAAGCTCATGAAAATGCATTTTGACGGGCTTGGGGCGGTAGTTGGCGCTACAAACGTGGACGAGCTTGAAAAGGTGATGTGGGAGCTTGAGCACCACGAGAAAGTTTTCCCGCTTCTTGTGCCCGGCGTTGGGGCGCAGGGGGGGAGCGCGCGCGAGGTTGCAAAAACCCTTAAAGCCGTTTCCTCGCAGACGTTTTACCTTCAGCGCATAAACAGCTCGTCTGCGATTGCATATGCGTACAAAAAAACCGGCGCTTCGGATTTCGTTGGGGCTGCGCTTTCGCAAATTGACGCGCTTAACAGGGAGATAAACCTTGCATGAGTGGCTTTGATGGGCAGCGCGCAAAAATATTTGAAAAGTTTGCACAAGCCTTCTTCCTCTTCCCACAAGGGGCAAAACGGGATTGCGCTCATAATAGCAGGCGGGAAAAAATACCATGGGAGCGCTGTTCTTTCCGTGATTGCTGCAAGCCGCTTTGTTGATTTGCTGTATTTTTATTCGCCAAGCGCAAAAGTGGAATTTTTTGTGCGCAAGGCGACCCCGTGCGTAATTTGCATTGCAAAAAATGAGCTTGAAGCGCACATAAGGAAAGCGGATGCGATTTTAATTGGGCCGGGCATGGAAACGGATGCACGCACTAAAAAGCTCGTGCACTTCGTCCTTGCTGCAAGGAAAAAATGCGTTCTTGATGCAAGCGCAATCAGGTGCGCAAAGCTTGGGGAATTGCATGCAAGATGCGTGCTTACGCCCCACGTTAAGGAATTTAAAGCCGCGTTTGGAATGGATGCAAATGAAAAGAACGCGCTTTCATGCGCAAAAAAATACAAGTGCAACATTTTGCTGAAAGGAAAAACGGATTTTATTGTTGCTGCGGGAGATGAGGGCGTTGCAGGAGGGCGGGCTCAAATGAAGATGCGAGAATTGGTAAGGGCGGTTAAAATTCTCAAAGTTGCGGGCGGGAATGCAGGGCTTGCGCATGGGGGCACCGGGGACGTGCTTGCAGGGCTTCTTTGCGCGCTTTTGTGCAAGAACGGGTTTTTTGCTTCCATGGCGGCTGCTTCTTTTGTAAATAAAAAAGCGGGCGAAACGCTTGCCAAAAAATTCGGCACGAACTTTTCCGCGCTGGACTTGGCAAACGGGCTCTCATCCGCGCTTTTTAGGGCGCGGCGCTATTCCTGATTTGTGCTTGCTGCATCACATGCTGTAAAAAGCATTTTTGGCAAGCCATGGTCGTTTACAAGGGCTCTTGCTATCTCAGGGCTGCCATCGCGCAGGGCGCGGCCAAAAGCCTCTGCCGCAGCCTCGGTTACCATGACAGGGGACAGGCTGAAATTTCCCTTTGGAAGCCCGTGCCCGCCCATTAGGAGCCTGACTGCATTTGAAAAATTTGCGCCTTCGTTCTCATCGGTTCTTGCGCGCATTTCTTGCGTTGAATTGAAAGCCATTGAAATCCTTGCCATGCTTCCGTCCTGCTGCAAAAAATGGTCTTGAGATAAGCGGGATAGGGCGGTTGAAACCGCTGTTGAATACTTGCCTGATGGTTGGCGCTGCTGCACAAGCGGATGTTTTGATGCAATCGCAGGCGCGGCGCGCCCGCCAGTGGCATTTGGCACCGTAGGGATGGTTCGCGATTTGTTCAAGTGGACACCTTGATGTATTTTAAACAACACCTTATATTTAAGCATTGCATGCAAGGGCGCCAAGGATATGAAAACGTGTTGCGCATGGGCAAACATTTAAAAAATGCGCAAGAGGCGTTTTATGGGGTGAGGTTATGGGTAAGGATGCTCCATCTGGCAAGGAGTTTGTTTTCAAATTGCCCAGCGGCGCGGTTGTGGGAAGGGCAAAGAACGTTGGCGAGTTGGCGGCATTCATAAAGAATGCGCCCCTTGAGTCAGTCCTGTTCCATGCAAAGGGAGGGCATTTTGCGCCGTGGCTTAACATGCTTGGAGAGCACAGGCTTGTGGCGGCATTAAAGAGCCTGCAAATAAACGACAAGACAGTGAGGATTGCTCTGCTTCGCGTGCTAAAAAGGTAGGTTTAAATTCAGGCATTCCGTTCTTTTACAATGGACGTTAAAGGCTTTTCTTTGGATGGCGCGCTGGGCGCGCGCTCCCTTGTTGCGCAGATGGAAAGTGCAGGGCTGCAGGCAAGCCTTCTTGGCCAAGGGGCGCGGCTTTTTGCAACCATGCAAAGGGAAAGGGGCTGCGTGAAATTCCTGTCTTTTACCTCCAACATGGTTTCTTCGGGGTTGCGAGAAACTTTTGCCCAAATGTGCAAAGAAAGGATGGCGGATGCGATTATCACAAGCATCGGGTCGGTTGAGGAGGACCTGATGAAGTGTTCGGGGAAATTTGGGATTGGAAGCTTTGAGCAGGATGACATGGATCTTAATGCGCGCGGGGTTAACAGGATAGGGAACATACTTGTGAAAAATGCGCACTATGTGCGCCTTGAGAAAACACTGCAGCTTTTTTTTGAGAAGGAATACCAAAAGCAAATGAAAATCGGCAGGCCGCTTGCGCCGCATGAGATAATTGATGATTTGGGCGCAACGATAAAGGATGAAAGCTCGTTTTTGCACTGGGCGCACATAAACAGGATACCGGTTTACTGCCCGGCTCCAACGGACGGGGCTTTCGGGCTGCAGCTTTATTTTTTCAAGCAGAAGAGAAAGGATTTTGCAATAGATGTTAGCGGCGACCTAAAGCCGCTTGGGCAGCAGGTGCTGGATGCGCAAAAAACAGCAGGTATAATACTTGGGGGAGGGTTTGCAAAGCACCATTTGCTGGGTGCGAATTTGCTTCGCGGCGGGCTGGATTATGCGCTTTATGTTGGAACAGGCAGCCAATACGACGGCTCGCTTTCAGGCGCGCGCGTGAACGAGGCTGTGAGCTGGGGCAAGGTGGGAAGAAAAAGCCTCCGCGTGCACATTGAGTGCGACGCAAGCATTGCATTTCCGCTCATAATGTGCGCTGCATTGGAAAAGAAATAATGTGCATAAAGCGCACACGGGCATGAAAAAAGTGGGTGCATGATTGAAATAATAGCGGTTTCCGCATTGATGGGTTTTTTTGCAAAGCTCACGGATGAGTCTGAGGACAGGGGGATATTTGGGAAGGCGGCGTATTTATTTGCGGCTGCATATGGGGCGTTTGGGGCATACCTTTCAAGTGCGCTCGGGCTTGCGTCCCTTTGGGTCGCAACGGCTTTTGCAAACGTGCTTGCCAAAAAAATTGACGGGAAATTCCATGCGCTTGGGCTTGTTGTGTTTGTGCTTGGCACCCTTGCGCTTGGCATAAGCGAGTTTTCAATACCGCTTTTCATGTTCCTGCTATTTTTTGCCGCGCTGGACGAGATAAACTTGCCGGGTGGGAAAACCGACATGGTGAGCACCATAATAAGCAGGAGGCTCTCCCTTGTGATTGCAACGCTGCTTGTTGCGCTAGTGTTTGGGGTGTGGGAATACTTTGCAAGCATTGCGGCTTTTGATGTTGCGTATTTTGCAAGCGCATGGTCGGCTGCGAAACTTTACCCGCACGGGAAGTTCCCTGAGGCAAAGTAGGCAGCCGGAAAGCCCGCCATGCTAAGCACTAAAAGGCTTCTTTTCAAATACATCCCATGGACGCTTTTTATTCGCATTACCCTTTTTTGGATGGGGCAAAGAGCCTTGTCGGCAGCCTTGAGGGCGCATATACGCAGGATGAAATAATGGACAAGGCGCAGGAGAGGCTCAAAATGGCGGTTGTGGAAGGGGAGGTGCGCCTTATGGGCGCGCAGCTTGCACGGATGCTTGAGCTGGATTTGCTTTCCTATGCTGCCTCGCGCATGGTGGTTGCCGCTTCAAAGAACAAGGCGCTGTGCGCAAGGGTTGCATCCGCAGAGGCAAAGAGGGCTCTGCATTATTTGCAGCATGAGGATGAGGGAAGGCTGCTGTTTATTGCGCATGAAATAGGGCTTGGGCTGCAAAAAGGGGAAAACGGGAATTTCTCGCTTGCTTTTTTTGACTATTTGCGCTTCAAGCCAAAGGAGGAGGGCTTCAAGTTGTCAGCAAAGCCCATTGCAGGTGGGGTCGTTGCGATTTCAAGGGCGGATGCGGACCGCTTTGTGCAGGAGGCTGCAAGGATGAAAATGGACGTTTTGCTCCCAGTGCAGGACGTGAAATTTACCCCTGAAATACTTGCGATTGCAAAGGAGATGGCAGGGCTTCTGCCAAAAACGCTCATGCAGGTGGGCAACATTGCGCAGGGGGATTTTCCCCCCTGCATATGCAGGATAATTGAGGACATGAGAAACGGCGAGCACATCGGGCATCAGGCGCGATGGGCGCTTGGGGTTTACCTTGTGAGAAGCGGCATGAAAATGGAGGACATACTTGCGATTTATGCGTCTTCCCCGCAATACAATGAGGGGACTACAAAATACCAGCTTGAGTACCTGAGGCAAAAAGAGTATTCCATGCCCTCATGCGCCACAATGGATGCGTATGGGATTGCGCAGCAGGATTGCCCGTGCCTTGTTGGCGGGGAAAGAAGGGGCACGCCAATCACAAACAGCAGAAGGAGAACATCTATAAGCTATGAAAAAAGCAAAACCGAAAAAACGGACGGCGCGGCTGCTGAAAAAGAGTAATGAAAAAAAATGCATAAGCGGTTGTTTTAATGGCAAGGGAGCAGGACTATCTTTCAAAGTGCTTTTCGCAGTACTATGCAAAGTGGCAGCCGCCCATTTCAAGCGTGGAAAGCAGGGAGTTCGGGTTTGGAAACTGGCAGACAAAGATAGCGTTTAGGCACCTCTCTTTTCCGAATGCAAGCGCGCTTTGCGCACGGCTCTTGCGCGATGCGCCACCTTACGTTTCCTATTCGGCGGCGTATTATGAGTTCCCGGATGCGCGCCCGATGCCAAGCAAAAACTGGAAGGGCGCGGACCTTATTTTTGACCTTGACGCGCCTATGCATTCTTGCGGCAAGTTCACCTGCCAGCAGTGCTTTGATGCGATAAAAAACGAGACAATAAAGCTCATTGAGGATTTCCTTGTGCCGGATTTCGGGCTTTCAAAAAAGGAGATGATTGTGAATTTTTCAGGCAGCAGGGGGTATCATGTGCACGTGCGAAGCGAGAGCGTGAGGGGGCTGCGCCGAGAGGAAAGAAAGGAGATAATAGAATACATAAACGCAAGCTCGGTGTCGGTAAAGGCGCTTTTGCACGATGACAGCGCGTTCATTTCACATGAGGGGAGGAGGGTGAAAGTGCCAAAATTCTACGGGCCGCTTTCTACGGATGGGGGGTGGAGGGGGAAGGTTGCAAGAAGGTTTGTGCAGCTTCTTAAGGAAAAAAGGCTGCAGGAGCTTGGGATAGGGAGGAAAAAGGCGCAGGAGCTTTATGAAAGGCAGGCTGAGGCGGAAAGAACCCTCTGCACAAGGGTAAAGCGCATGGACGGAAGCGCATGTGCGGACTGGACAAAATTGGGGCTGGAAAAGGGGTATGGGAAAATGTTTGAGGCCTTGGTGGAAAACACCAAGGTTGCAATAAGCACTGACACGGATTCCAATGTTACGTTTGACACCAGCAAGCTGCTGCGGCTGCCTGACTCAATACACGGGGGAAGCGGCTTTGCGGCGCGGCTTGCCAATGATGCGGGGCACACGCTTTTTGGAGCGGCAACGCCTGCGCTTGAGAAATTTGAGCCGCACGTGCATGCGCCGGTATTTTCAGATGAGGCATTGAAAGTGAAAATTGTTGAGCCTGTGCCGTCCCTTCCCCTAAGGGACGGGGGGATGTCGCAGGCGCATGCAAAGGAGGAGATATTGGAAGTGCCGCAGTATTTGGGCATTTACCTCATGTGCAAAGGGGCTGCGCTTCTCGCTTGAATCCTCGCCTTTTTATGTTTTTCTTGAGTATATGGATGGGAGATGTTATGGAAGAGCTGTCATATAGGCGCCTTAGGGAACTCCAGCGGCAGGAAAAGGAAGCCGCGGCTCTTGTTGCGCTGCCAAAGGACTTTTATGCCTCGCTGTGCGGCTTTTTGAAAGAGAAGAGGCAGGCTGCACATAATGAAGGGGAAATGGAAAGGCGGGAATTTGACAACATAATAAGGATTGTAAAGGACATGAGCGGGCTGCGAAGGCAGAAAATACTTTTCCGCGCAGTGCGAAGCGGGCAGAAGCATGAAACCGAGGGCATGACTGTGCAGGAGCATGAGCTTTATGACAGGCTCTGCACCATTCTCAGCGATGAGGGGAAATGGCTTGAAAACGTGTGCAACGGGGAAGTTACGGTGGACGCACAGGAGCAGAGCATGGCAAGTGTTAAAAAGGTGAAACTGCTTAAAGAAATGCCGGAATATAAGGGATCGGACAACTTGACTTATGGGCCGTTCAGGGCTGGCGAGGAGGCTGCGCTTCCCGCAAGCGAAGCGGACTGGCTGGTAAGGGGCAAATTCGCGCAGGTGCTTTAGGCTGCTAACGCTTTATCCGGCGCAAAACCAAAGGTGATTATGTGAAATATCCAAAAGAAGTAAGGACGTATTGCCCTGTGTGCAAGGAGCACACTGTGCACAAGGTGAAGCTTGCCTCAAAGGGGAAGGCGCGCTCAATGGCGGCGGGCAACCGCAAGCACGCGCGCAAGCTCATGGGGCACGGTGGAAAAAGGGCGGGCGAAAAGACCGTAAAAAAGCAGGGGAAAAGGCAGAAAATAGTGCTGGAATGCCCGCAGTGCAAAAAAAAGCATGAGCGAGTGATAGGCGGAAGGACGAAAAAGAAGCTGGAACTTGAATCTTAAGGGGACTTGAATATTAAGGGGGATAATATGAGCAAATTCTTGAAGGTAAAATGCGCGTGCGGCAACGAGCAGAACATTTTTTCCAATGCAAGCATGTCGGTGAGCTGCCTTGTGTGCAACACACAGCTGGCGGAAAGCACCGGCTCGCGCGTGCACATACTGGAAGGCAAGGCAAAAGTGCTTGAGCTGCTCTAAAGAGCCTTAAGCTTGAAAAGTAAAGGATTGGTGCAATAAATGGCGGAAATGCCCGAACAGGACGAACTTGTGCTTGCAACAGTAAAGAAGATAATGCCCTACGGCGCGTTTTGCACCCTTGACGAGTATGGGAACAGGGAGGCGTTCGTGCACATTTCTGAAGTTGCGCCCCGCTGGATAAAGAACATACACGAATTTTTGCACGAGGGCCAGCACGTTGTAGCTAAAATATACCAGATAGTCGCTGAAAAGAACCAGGTTGACCTGTCCCTTAAGCGCGTTTCAGACAGCGAGAGGAAAATGAAGCTTGAGAGCGTTAAAAAGGAAAAGCGGGCGCAAAAGCTCTTTGAGGTTGCGCTCAAGCAGGCAAAATCAACAGGCACTGAAGCCGCTGCGGCGCGCGTAAAGCTTGAGGGGAAATACGGGGATTTGATAAGCGCCTTTGAGGAAATGTCCCAAAACGGGGAAAAGGCAATTGAGGGGCTGGGAATAGAAAAGGGGCTTGTAAAGGCGCTTCTTGAGATTTGCACCAAGAACATAAAAAAGGCAAGCGCGCAGCTTCGCGGCGTGCTAAGCTTGGTGAGCTACTCCGAAGAAGGCATAGAGGAAATAAAGGCGATACTGGCGCACCTGAAAGCCCCTGAGGGCGTGCAGGCGCAAATAAGCTACCTTGGGGCGCCGCGTTACCAGATTACCGTTGTTGCGCCGGACTTCAAGGTTGCGCAAAAGGCGATTGAAACGCTTGTGGAACAGGCGGATTCCGCTGCAAAGGGGAAAAGCACTTCTGTTTCTTTTGAGATGGGCGAGAAAGAGTAAAGGACGTTTAGTTGAGGCAATCCGCATAAATAATGCGGGCTTGCAACTGGAAAATCAGCTCCGTATCCTCAAGGATCCAATGATTGATTATTTTGCGGGTTCGCAGTAGCCATCATGAGGTGGGATCAAGTTATTAATAATTTGCAGAAAAATAAACAAGTGGTGAGATGGCGCTTGGAAAGCAGGTATAGGCAACTGAGGAATGGTGCCTCACACTTTCAGGCAGCATTTTTTGTACTTTTTCCCAGAGCCGCAAGGGCACGGCTCGTTCCTGCCGATTTTCTTTATAGTGGCGGGCGCATTTTTCATGGCTCGTTTCATTTTCTTCAGCTTGTATTTGAAAAGGGCGTAATGCCTTCTGATATGGCAGACAAACGCAGCGTCGTTTTCTAGGGTTGATTTGAAGTATTCGAGCAGGCTGCCAGAATACTCGC
>JAGVWK010000014.1 GCA_018304295.1 Microcaldota archaeon
TCTCAATCTCGGAGGCAAAGGCGGAGTCGCAGCAGATGCGGCTCTCTACCTATTCATAGTTGCCGCGGAAGCCCACGGCTTCAGCCGTGGGTAATTCACGGGTATCCAGGGTTTTTGTATAGAATCTCTATTTCCTGCGGCGCAAGAACGCGCTTGTAATAGTGCACGTCATCCATTGAGCCGTTGAACAGTATTGAACCCGGGTGTTTTCCAATGGTGCTTGGGTTGCAGCCCGAGTACGTGCTCAAATTGTTGGAATACCCGCGCACCCCGTTCAAATAAACTTCCAGATGCCTTGTTTGACCGTCAAACGTAAATGCAACGTGGCTCCATGCTCCCTGTGCCCACTGCCCGACACCTCGCCAATCATACCCGTCATGCACCCGGAACAAACGATCTGTGGTCCTCAGCCCAACCCTGCTTGTAATGCTCGCAATTGAACTGTCACCAAGCACCCCCTTGTTTGTTCCATCATCACTTCCAACAGGATATATCCACGCCGCAAAAGTGCATCTTGTTGAGGAGCCCGGTGCAAATGTTATGTAATCCCCGTCCCCGTCAAAATTCGCAGCCTTGCCCCTTACTCCGCTTGCCCATCCTGTGCCGTTGCTCAGTGTCCCGTCATACACATTTTTCCCAGCGCTATTATACGCAGTACTTCCAAGCCCCTCATCAAACTTGTAATAGACAACAAGCCCATCTACAAGTTCAGGATAAGCAATCTTGCCCAATCCCAGCCCAACATCCTTCTGGGAGGCTTTTACATCAGAAGAAGCCCCGGCAGGAAAATAAAGGACGGCTATCACGACTATTGCAACAAGCAGCACTACTCCAAGCAGTACCAGATACTCAGTAGAGCCTTGCCCTTTCATGTATGCTTTACCATAATAAAGAAGATAAAGATTGCGTTATTGAAAAATTCCAAACGGCGCCATTAGCAAGGGCAGTCCCTATATCGCGCTCGCGCTTGTTATCCCAAGTATCTCGCTTAGAAGCCGCTTTTCCTCCTCCCCAAGCTCGCTTGCGCATTTTTCAAGCAGCGAGTCCGCCTCTTTTCTTCCGATGTGCGTATAAAATACGTCTCCCTCAAAAACGGTTTTCCCGCATACCGCCCCTTCCACTGAAATTGCGACCTGCATCCCCTTTGCAGCCTCTTCAATCGGCTTTTTGTCATGCTGCATCAGCTTTACGTTCCCTATCTCCCCTCCCTTGGCATCCACAAGCCTGCATTTTGCGCGCAATTTCCCCCCTAGCACTTCCACCCCGAATATTGCAGGCTCGCTTGCGCGGAATATGCAGCCGGGCAGCACGCGTATTTTTGCAGGCAGCACAAGCACGCACAGCGCTTCCTGCTTTTCTTTTTCCTTCTCCTCCTTTACCCATGCATCATAATTGTCAAGCAGCGCATACACTATGTTGGACTCAAACACCTTTACCCCGTAAGCAGCCGCATCCCCATCCACCCCTTCCTCAAGGGGCGCGTTAAAGGAAAGCACAACCCCAAGAAAGCGGTTTGAGCCTGCAACCGCGCTTGCGCCCATGATGTCCCTTTTTGTTATCCTTCCAATGCCCGTTTCCCTTACCGGAATGCCCTTTTCCCTAAGCATCCTAAGCAGCGCCTCAAGGGAGCCAAGCGTGTCCGCCTTGAGCACAACCCCCTCTGCCTGCGTTGAGAAAAGTATGCCTCTTATTTGCTCGCTTATTTCCTTTATTTCCTCAATTTCCACGCTCTTGCTGCCTGCGGAAAGTATGGGCGAGCCTGCAACCGCATCCTCCATCCCCGGCCCAAATATCTTGACTCCCGCGGCAGCGCACACGCTTTCCACGCTCTCAAATTTCTCCCCGTTTGCGTTTGCTTTCGGGCGCAATATGCCCCTTACCTTTGTCTGCGCAGCCCCGTTTATTGTCCCAAAAACAACCGTGTCGTTCCTCCTAAGTTCCCCGTCGTAAATTATAACGTCCAGCGTTGTCCCTATGCCCTTTTCCTCCTTTACCTCAAGTATGGAGCCCTTTGCATCCCCGCGCGCGTCCATACGCAGCTGCGCCTCAAGGAACCTCTGCGAAAGCCCTGCAATGAAAAGAAGCAGCTCGCTTATGCCCTCCCCTGTTTTTGCGGATACGGGCACAATGCCAATTTGCTTTGTGAATTCAGTTATCCTGTCAAAGCGCTCGCTCTGTATCCCAAGCTCCCCAAGCTTGCCCACGATATTGTAAATCGCATTGTCCAGCGCAGCCTGCGCAGCATCGCTTTGGCAGCCGCATGAGTTCAAGAAGCACGCCGTGCCCTGCGGCTTCCAGCCGCTTATGAGGTCAATCTTGTTGGCTGCAAGCACAAAAGGCGTCTTGTAGTTTCTCAATATTTTTATGCTCTCAATTGTCTGCGGCTGGAACCCCTGCGCAACATCCACCACAAGTATCGCAATGTCCGCAATGGACCCGCCGCGCTCGCGCAAGTTCGTGAAGCTCTCATGCCCGGGCGTGTCAATGAAAAGAAGCCCCGGAATTTTCAGGCTCATTTTTGTCTGGCGCAGGCTTTCAGAGCACACATCGTGTATCTCCTCAATCTTCACTTCGCTTGCGCCAATGTGCTGGGTGATTGCCCCTGCCTCCCTCTTTGCAACGGACGTTTCGCGTATCCTGTCCAGTATCGAAGTCTTCCCGTGGTCCACATGACCCATAACTGCTACTATAGGTTGGCGCATTCCCATTGCAAACACCGTAAACAGGCATCGTTATATGGATGGCGCCGCAAGAATAAAAAGATGCGCCCGCGCAACTCACAAGGCATTCACCTATACCTTATGCCAAAACAGTGTCAATGATAGTGTTAAATAGCACTTTAGATCAAATTAAGAAAGAAGATGAAGTGTTTATAAGGTTACGCGTGAAGCAGAACTGATCAGAAGCGGGGCGATGGGCGTGAATGAAAAAATTTACGAGATAAGAATAAAAAAAGTTTCCGATTTATCCCCAGAAGCACAAAAAGAAGTTCAAGCAAAATTAAAAGACAAACCCGACAACTTCAATTTTCAAGGTTATGCAAAAGTCACATATGCACACTGCTCTCCAGTAAGCGTTGTTAGCGTAGACCCTATAAGCGGTTCAGTTTTATCGTTTTTCAAATCTATCTCTGAACAAGTCAGTGCCAATATTAATCACTAGAGCATGCGATGTCTATGCCTGACCCATCTGATGAAGTTGTTTTAGAAGTAGAACTACTGATAGACGGTTCTGTTCTTAATGATTTGGTGCCAACTGCTGACAAATATTCGGGTTTTTTACTTTATTGGATATATAATAACCAGACCAAAGCGGTCGTCCCAAAAAAAAGTTGGAATGAATTTTTTAGAACATGGGAAGAAAAACTCAGCCATGTTTCTGACGAGATCAAATCGCCTTTCTTTGCGACCGTGCGAGGTATAGCCAGCCCATACAGAGAGAAATATGCAGACGAAGCTGGCTGTCCAGCCGATATTTCGGAAAGTTCCGATGACGAAGCTGAAGAACTTGTAAGAATAGCAAACCGGCACTATGCAACTATAAAATATATAATCGTCAAAAATGAACTTTCCAGCCAAGTATTAAAAATATCTCAAGACAGAATATTAAGCCCAAAAGATTTTTATACAGTGCAAGAAACACAAAATAACGATTTTGTCAAATCTTTTTTATCCCTAAAAGAAGCCGATTAACTTGATATCTTTATTTCTTTTTCATGCCTTCCCAGCCGCTTAGCATTTGCGCAAGAAGCCTCACTCCAAAGCCCGTTGCGCCCGCCTGCGCATTGTACCCTTTTGGCTTGTAGGAATATCCCGTAGCCGCAATGTCAAGGTGCGCCCACGGGGTTTTTTCATCCACAAAGCTTGCCAAAAACGCGGCTGCGGTTATTGTGCCGGCCTCTCCGTCCCCAATGTTCTTTATGTCTGCAAATTCCCCCTTTATTGCCTCAAAATATTCCTTCCAAAGCGGCAGCTCCCACACGCGCTCGTGCGTTTTTTCCCCTGCCTCCTTGACTTTTGCCATAAGCTGCGCATTGTTCCCCATCATGCCCGCCGCCGGGGAGCCAAGCGCCACAACGCACGCACCCGTAAGGGTCGCAAGGTCCACTATCGCGGACGGCTTGTATTTTTGCGCATGCAAAAGCGCATCCGCAAGTATGAGCCTGCCTTCCGCATCGGTATTGAGTATCTCAACTGTTTTCCCGTTTGACGCGGCAACAATGTCTCCCGGTTTTGTCGCACTGCCCCCCGGCATGTTCTCAACAAGGGGCGTTATGCCTATCACGCGCAGCGGCAGCTTAAGGCTTGCAGCAGCCTGCAGCGCCCCATACACCGCGGCAGCGCCGCACTTGTCGTGCTTCATCCTGTCCATTTCCTTTGAGGGCTTAAGCGAAATGCCCCCAGAATCAAAAGTAACTCCCTTGCCAACAATGCACACGGTATCCTTTGCGTTCTTTGGCGCATATTCCATAACAACAAACGCGGGAGGCTTGCGCGAGCCGGCTGCAACTGACAAAAACAGGCCCATTTTTTCTTTTTCGCACCCGCTGCGCGAGAGCACCCGGCACCTTATTTTGTTTTCCCTGCACATTTTCGCAACTTTTTTCGCAATATTTTGCGGCTGCGCGGCCTCGCCTCTCTCATTTCCCACGTCGCGCGCAAAGTTTGCCGCCCTGCACACGACCTGCGCATATCTTATTGCGCCTTGCACTTCCCTTTCCTTGCTTTGAGGGCACCCTATGCACACAACATCCAAGCCCTTTTCCCTCTCCTTTTGTGCCTCTTCGCCGCTTTTGTACTTGTCAAAGCGGTAAAGCGCAAGGAGCGTGCCCTCGCAGAGTGCCTGCGCATACGCATTTGCCCCTTTGGCTGCGCTTGCCGCATCAATTGAATACTCAAACCTCAGGCTTTTCGCATTCGCATCCCGCGCAAAATTCGCCGCCTTTGCAGCAGCAACGCGCAGCACTTCAGGCTCAAATTCCGCAATTTTTCCCATTCCCACAAGCAGTATTTTCCCGCTTGCAATGCGCATGAGTAGTTGCGTGTTTGCCTTCCCTTCAAATTCCTTTTTCTGCACTGCAGAATTTGCAATTTTTGCCGCCTCCCCTGAAAGCTGCGCCTTTTTACCCTCAAAAACAAGGTGCGCGCATACCTGCGCAGAAGCAATTTTTGTTTTTATCTCCATAATATGACCTCTTACTTCTTGTTTTCTCCCTTGTATGCACCCGCATAAAGCTCCCGCGCCTCCTCAAGCAATTTCACGAATACAAGCTGCGCAAGCTTTGCGTTTTTCTCAAGCACTATCCCGTGCGGGTTTTCAACAACAAGCATCGCTTCGCTCCTTCCGTCGTATCCGGGGTCCCACACTGCGCAGTGCATGTCCGCCGCGCACCTAAGGAGTGAGGAGCGCGGGTATGCAAACGCGGCGCAGTCCGAAGGAATGCTCACGTGCTCGTTGAACACCACCTTGTAGCATCCCTTTTCCAGCCTTATTTCATTTTCAAATTCCATTTTCCTTGTTTTGGGCAGCACCCTATGCGAATTGTCAAAATCAATCCTGCCTGCGCCCTCAAATGCATGTATCTCCCCAAGCGTCAAATCCACCCCGATTGGCTGCATCTGCGATTCGTGCATTATCCCGCCGACAACTTTTTTTTCCCTTATCATGTGCTTTGGCAATATCATCCTCTTACCTCCATCCTATCCATTCTCTTCCCTGCCATTCTCTCCTCTCTGCTGTTCTTCCCTGCTTTTTGCGCTCACATATAAAACCCCTTGCGTTTCACTGGCTTTTTTTGCATCTTATCCGCCGAAAGGCTGCTAAAAATGTTTTAATTTATGTCAAAAAGAGAAACTTATATAAACAGGGAGCGCCATAATATGCTGGAAAGCAATGATACTGGCGGGATTTTATGAAATTTGTGGCACTTATTGCATTCCTGTTGCTTGCGGCAAGCACTTTCCAAGACGGGGGAGCAGCCGCAAATGACATATACATTTACAAGGCAACTGCGCCTTCTCCGGCACCTGACACTCCTTCGGCAGTTTACGCAGGCCCTTCCAGCCGCACCCAGATAGGGGGCATACAGCGCGTAATGCCGCTAAGAAGGGAACCAACCCCGCCTTACCCAGAAGACTATTGCACGCTTTCCCCCCGCGATTTTTCCGTTCCTCTTGGCACAAGCATGTACGTGAATGCCACCTGCGCGCCTGAGGGCTATCCAGCGGATTGCCCCGCGCTTTACTGGGAAAGCGATATGGGCTTGATGAGGATGCACATAAACATCACCTCATACATCATTTTCACCCCGTTCCCTGACACCGGAACCGGATACGTGCGCGCAAGCAGCACAGAATACAACTTTTCCTGCATCTCAACAGTAACCGTTCTTGCAGGGCCGCTTGCACGCATTGAGGTTTCTCCCCAAGGCGCATACATACCAGTTGGCAGCACACAGCAGTTTTCCCTGCTTGCATTTGACTCTCTCAACAATACGATAATGCCAAACGCATCCCTTGTGGACTGGTCCTCAGAAGGGAACGCAGGCACAATGTCAGATAGCGGCCTATTTAGCGCAACCGGCGCAGGCAGCAGTACAATATATGCAGAATACCTGAACTTTTCCGCAAATGCCACCATCGGAACTTACGTACAGCCACCCTCTGGCGGCGGCTCTTCTGGAGGCTCCGGGGGCAGCGGTGGCGGCGGGGCGGTAGGCCAGATTGCCGGCTTGCGCGTGCAAAAGGAGTGCGTTGGCAGGCCCATATACGCAACAGTGAGCGCATGGGGGGACGCAATAAGCAATGCAAACGTGAACCTTTACCTTGTTGAAGGCAACAGATACACTCTTGTTTTGCAGGCAACAACGGACAGCAACGGCCAAGCAACGCTTTCGGCCCTGCAGGAAGGCAACTACGAGGCAAGGGCATCAAAAGATGATTTGCGCGAAGGCAAGCAGTCTTTTTACCTTGGGCAATGCACGGGTGGCACATTTGAGCCTCCCCAAGGCGGCATTTCCCTTGAGCCTGCAGCCGCAACGCTTCTTTTCAGGCAGGCAATAGTGTATGGGGACTTTGTGCGCGAATTCGGGGTTTATAGTGCAAGCGGCGGCGCGCAGGATTACACCGAAGTTTCCGTAACGTACACAAACCGCGCAACCTCGCCGATTTCAGATTTTGAAATTTCCGAAACCGTGCCCTCCTCAGTATATGCGGATGCGCGCAGCATGGAATTTGCCAGCCAGCCGCGCTTTGCATCCCAAAATACGTTCCTGTGGAGCGCGCCCACTCTCTATCTTGGCAGGAACATTACCTATGCTTACCGCATACCTCGCCCGCTTAACACCGATATGATGGCTGCATTTGCATCTCCTGGCATTTTGCTTGAAAGCGAAAAGAACCTCAACGCAACTGTGGGTGCCGGGGGCGGGGACTTTTTTGCATCCACCGCAGCAGCTCTTTGGGGCGCGGACGGCAGCATGTCGCAAACCCTTGTGCTTGTCGGCATAGCGGTGCTTGGGATTGCGCTCGCGTTTGCAGCATACGTGTACATGGGCGGCAAAAAGAGCCAAGAGCAAAACCCGCCCCAGCAGCAAAGCTAGTTTTTTCTTTTGCCCGGCAGCAAACAGCAGCAAAGCCAGCTTTTTCTTTTTTTACTAGGCAGCAAAGCCTGCTTTTTTATTTTTTTGCCCGGGCGCAAAGCCGTCTTTTTATTTTGCGTTTCTTTCCTAAATCTCATCAGAGCCGTAAGTGCATTGCATAAGCTTTTCTTTCCACTCATAAAGCTCGTCTTTCTTGAAGAAGCGTGCGATTTCCTTTTGCGCGGTTTCCACGCTGTCGGATGCGTGCACAAGGTTCATCATGTTTGAAAGCGCCAAATCCCCTCGTATAGTGCCCACTGCGGCATTGCGCGCATTGGTGGCGCCAAGCATGTCGCGCACAAGCTTCACTATCTCTTTTCCCTCAAGCACCATCACAATTACCGGCGCGCTTGTCATGAACTCCTGTATCCTTGGAAAAAAAGGCCTGTCTTTTATGTGCGCATAGTGCTCATCGCACATTTTTGCGCCCATGCGCACCATTTTGCACGCCACAATTTTGAAACCGCGCTTTTCAAGCCTTGAGAGCACTTCCCCTGCCATTCTCCTTTGCATGCAATCCGGCTTGAGTATTATTAGCGTGCGTTCCATGAAACTACCTATCTTTTGCCTGCAAACGCGCAAGAGAAAAGGCTACTTTTTAGCCCCGCTCTTTTGCGCAAGCTTGTCCGCTATCTCTTTTGCAAGCGCGGACTCCTTTTTCTCCTTGCCCTCGTGGCGCACAATCGCAAGCCCTTTGTTCGTCCATTTCACAAGCCTTCCTTCCCTTCCAAGGTGCAGCATGTTGCGCTTGCATTTTTGGGAGCAGAAAGAGAGAGTGCTGCCGTCTTTTCTCACGTAGAGCATTCCCGTGCCCTTTTCAATTGTGTTGTTGCAAAAAGAACAGAACATCAAATTACCTCGCCTTTATCTCCTTTGCCTCGCGCTCGGTTTCAAGCAGCATGAGCACGTCGCCTTTGCGCACCGGGCCCTTCACGTTCCTGCGTATTACCCTGCCCTTGTCCTTTCCGTCAAGCACTTTGCACATGACCTGGTAAACCTCGCCGTGTATGCCCGTTTTTACGCGCACTTCAGCAACTTCAACCGGTATAGCTTCATTTGCCATTAGCACACCTTACTCCTTCTTCTCTTTTTTTGCCCTTGGCTTTGCCACTTTTTTCTCAGGCTTGGCCTTCTGCTCCGCAGCAGCCGGCTTTGCAGCCTCGTGCTGCTCCGCCTTGTGCTCCTTTGCCTCATGCTTTGGCGCAGCCTCCTTTGCGGGCTGCTTGAGCTTGTCCGCTATTGAGCGTATTATCTCCCCCGCGCTTCCCTGCTTCTCAACGGCAACAGCCGCTGTCGGGACCGGTATCCCTGCCGCAGCCCCAAGCTCTTTCTTCGTTGCAACATAGCAGTATGGAACGCCTTTTTCAACGCACAGAGTTGGAAGGTGCATCACTATTTCCTCAGGCTCAACGTCTTCCGCCATCACAAGAAGCGTCGCATTTCCGCTTTCTATTGATTTTGTAGCCTCGTTGGTGCCCTTGCGCACTTTTCCCGTGTCATTCGCCATTGTTATGGCTTCAAGTGCCTTTGCAGCAACATCCTTTGGGGTCTCAAACTTCACGTAACTTTTCATGTTTCCACCTCGCCTTATCATTGGTGCCCTAAAATGAGCAAAATGTATTTGCCCATATAAGTTTTTAAAGAGCAATCCCCTATCCAAGGAAATTGCGCTTCCACGCGGCTTTTAGCATAAGCTCAGGGAGCGCAGCCTTGTTTTCCGAATGCAAAACCTCAAAAATTTCCCCACTCACCTGCGCATATTCCTCATCCGTGCCGTCCTTTATCCCAAAAATGCCCATTGCGCATTGCAGCCCAGCGCGCACCTGCGCAGGGAGCTTTTCAATGTTTTTAGCATTTATATACTGTGCGCTGTTTTGCACGTCCTCATCAAGCTTTACGTATACTTCCCGCAGCATGTCCATTTCCATCTCATTGAGCCCGCCAAGCCCAAGCAGCTCAGGCGGCACCCCTATGGAATAAAGCGCTGCGCAAAAAGGTATTGCGCGAGGAAGCGAAACCCCATTAAGCGAGCGCGAATAACCAAAAAGCCCTATGTGCAATTTGCGCGCCCTCCTTTGCGGCACGTATTTTGACAGCATCCCTATTGTGCCTGAAAGCGCTGCAACGTCCTTCTGGTATGCATCCGTAAGCTTGTCCGCAAGCACAAGCGCCTTTTCCTTATCCACAAATAGCGCTTTGCCTGGCTTTGCCCCATTAATTCCCTCTACTGCGTCCCTTACGTTTTTCTCATCATAATCATACTTGAAAGAAGATTGCAGCGTAAAAGTCTGCACAGATGGGTATTCGCCCATGCAATTGCCAATGTTCGTTGGCTTGAGGTTGCCCCGAAACGGCGCACTTCCAACCCCTATTATAGGATGGATTTGCACACACTCCTCCTCCCCTGCCTGCTGCATCTGCATAAGCGCGATTTTCACAAGCAGCACCGCAGACGCAGCCCCATAGTTAAGCGCAGGGTCAGAACGCGCCAAAAACACGCGCATGCTTTGCATCTTTTGCGATTTTGCATATTGCAGCGCGATATTGTGCGCATCAAGCAGCGCAGCCCTGTTTTCCACAAGCGGTATCACGTTTATCCTCGCAGGGGCGAATTTGCCTATCCACTCCTGCACGCTCGCATCCCCAACCCTCATGCCCGCCTTGCCAACTACTATTTTCTCATAATACTCGCTTATGCGCACAAGCTCCTGCGCGCTTGTGGTCATGGGAAGTATTATCTCCCATATGGGTGTCTCCTGCTGCCCAAAGAGCAGCGCAATGTCAAAGTTCCTTGGTATCGACTCAAGTGTTTCCAGCAGCAACTTTCCCTGCCCTGCCTGCACCGTTGGGTTTGGCACGCGCAGCGTAAGGCGCACCCCGCTGCCGATATTATTCTGCTGGAAGAATTTGGGGTATCTTGAAAGCAATTTTTCAACGACGTGGTTGTCAACTTCCTTGCCTTCGTAGTCCCACATCTGCTCTTCAATCCCAAGATGGGAAAATACGTAATAAGCCTCCTTTATCTCGTTCTCTCCTGCAAGCACCTGCTCATCCGAGAAAAAAGGCGCATTCACATTGTCAGGGTGCTGCGTTGACATGCAGCGCGGGGGTAATTTCATCTAACTACCTTCACTTAAATTATCAGTTATCAAGCCAATTAATTTTTTGCGCAACGGTTCTGAATATGCATGATCATAATATTTTTCAATAAGCGCCTTTTTTTCTAAGCTATTAGCGAGGCTCTTCGGGTCAACCCCAGTGGCAGCACTTATCGCTTGCCCAAAATTTTGTTCAAATAAAATTAGCGTAGCCCTACCCACGGCAGCAGCATCTTTATAGAACGTAAACTCCACTGTGTAAAATTTTTGTGTTAGATACTGTATCGATTCATGCTTCATCCAACTAGCTTTAAAACTCCGATCTTTAGCTTGTTCGACTCCTCGGACTATCTCGTCCATCTGGTCATCTAAACCACCACCCTCCAAATCAAACCAAATAATCGGATAAACATTATTTTCAATAAATGATACAAAATATTGTGATAGAAATGGTTTCACAACCTTATCCCCACCTTCATCTTTCAAAAGAATTTTTTCTTTCCTGTCTAAGAATTTTGTAATAGCTAAATCTTGCGGCTGTCTTCTTCCTTCATCTTTTTTATTGTACGATATATACTTTATGTAATTCTTGTTGAACAGGCATCCTGCAAATATGAACTCTTCTTTTCCTTCGACTGCAAAAATTCCTTTAGCTGACAAAAAAATCAGACTCCTCTCAGATCTTTATTGAGTTTTTCAATTAGTTCTTTAGCATCCTGATAAGAATATATGTTTGGTAAACTCGAACCTTTGTACTGTTCCATATAAATCACTTGTAACTCGTCTTCCATAAACTTATCAGTTATCTCAGCATCAAACCACGCATCTATAAAGTTTACATTATGTGAAACTATAATAAATTGAACGCCTCTCTCTTGTGCTATCTTTTTTATGTATTTGACTAATTGTATCAAGTAACCCGGATGCATATATTTATCAGGTTCGTCCAACAGTATTATGCTTGGGAAATGTTTCAAGTACCACATGAGCCCAGTAAGTGCTTTGAGCCCATCTCCCTGTTGCGCATAACTCACAGTCCTACCAGAATAAGATATATAATCTACATCAAAATTCTTCAACTCTGGTATGAGTTTTGATTCTCTTATTTGGTCTCCAATCTGTTCCACAATCTGCGCATCTTCAACAGACTCCTTTTCAATATTGACTCGCAAATCCTTTACTAATTCTACCTGTTTTTTCGAACTTGTTTTGCTAGACCTACGACGCATAAATCGTTCAGAAAGCAGATAAACTAACGGCGCTTCTAGATGCAAGTTCACTTTTCGAGCTTCTTGCTCAATTACCTTAAGTAGTGCAAGGAGCTTATTTCTAGATTCAGAACTCGGGCTAAGCACTACTATTTTTTGTTTTCCATGCAAGCTGAAGCTCAAGCTACTTTTAGTTATCCACTCCAGTGCCTCTGGCGTTAGCTTCTCATCTATA
>JAGVWK010000044.1 GCA_018304295.1 Microcaldota archaeon
ATACAACAGGCTGCCGCACAGCAGCCTTAAATACAAAACGCCCCTAGAAGTATTCAGAGCCAAGCAAGCGGCTGGCGCTATATGTGGTGTCACTTAACATCAAGAATTAAAGGGCATGCTTCTTGCGCTATTTTCCCTTTGCCTCTTTTATCTCAAGTATCCTGTCCACGCGGAAAGTCCGCTCCTCCTCGCGCAAAAAACAATAGCCGCACACCGCAAGGTAGCGCTTTTCCGAATATTCCATCTCGCCCACTTCCCGCGGCAATATGTCGCGCACGCTCCTGCTCCCATCGGTTTTCAGGTAGATTATTCTCACTTTTCTTTTTTCTTCCGCAGCCTTCCTCAAAAGCGCAATTTTATTTTCAAGTGGCATTTTCTCCTCCGATTTGCGGTAATGGCAGCCGCTTATGAACTTTGCGGCGCGCCAGTCCGTGAAAATGTGCCGCTTCTCAACCTTTTTTTTCAGGTGCACCCCTTCAAGCGTGCGGCAGCGGCTCAATGCAACATATACCTGCCCCGGCGCAAAGGTCCCTGCACCCAAATCTATGAAAACCCTGTCAAAAGTTTTTCCTTGGCTTTTGTGTATAGTGACCGCCCACGCGAGCTTGAGTGGATATTGGGTAAAGGAGCCGACAACCTTTGAATCCACGAAGCGGGTTTTTTCATTGAAGAAATAATTAAAGCAGTCCCATTTGTACGGGATTACACGCTCCTTTTCCCCATTGTCTATTGCAACTTCAATCCCGCCGCTCCCATCGCAATGCCCTATGGTTCCCATCGTGCCATTTACCCATCGCAAGTCCGCATCGTTGTTAAGAAGCATTACGCGAGCACCAACCTTGAGCCTGAGGTCAATTTCAGTTGGAAGGCCTGCGCGGTCAAAATTGCCTTTCACTGCGCCCTTGTAGGAAAAGCACTTTCCGGGCAGTTGTTCCAATTGCATTGCATTTACTTCCTCGGCAGCCTTGTTCGTTGTTGTCAGGGTTACAAAACCCGAATCCGCAGCCGGCTGTGAAACAGCACTCACGCGGGTGTTAAGCAGCCGAAAGTCCGCATCATTTGTCCTATTGATGCGGATTGCATTAAGCAGCCCGATAAACCTGTCGTCCTTTTGGCGGTATATTTTTTGCAGCTCCACAAATTCCGGATTTATTTTCCGAAAGCTTTTGGAATCAAAGAAATACGGGCTGTCATAGAGTTCCAGCGGGTTGCCTGCATCCCTGCCTGACACAACCGGCGCAAGCTGGTGCAAGTCCCCAATGAAAATCATCTGCACGCCCCCGAAGGGGGTGTTTTTCTTCCTTGCATTAAGGCGCAGGAACTTGTCCACGCAGTCCAAAAGGTCCGCGCGCACCATGGACGCCTCATCAATGAGAATGGCATCAATGCCACTGTAAAGCTCCGCATCCCATTTTGTTTTTTTCACTTTCCCAATGGTTATATCCGGCTTGAATTTGAAAAACGAGTGTATGGTCTGCCCGCCCACATTTACGGCTGCAACGCCAGTTGGCGCAAGCACCGCAACCTGCTTTTTTGTCGTGTTGCGGAAATAATCAAGCAGCGTGGATTTTCCAGTGCCCGCCCTGCCTGTAATAAAAACGTGGCAACCCGTACTTTCCATTATTTTGAGCGCTTGGGAGAACTCTTCGTTAAATTCTATTTTCGTGTTTGGCGGCTGCTGCATGTTGGCACCAGATAACAGTAAGTATCCCTTGTGCAGATTAGGTTTATTTGCTTTTGGAGGCTCAAAAAACAAAAAGCAAGGAAAAGCGCCGCGGGCTTTGCTTCAAGCGCAAGCAAAAATAAAAGAAAGGAAAAAATAAATAAAAAAATGGAAAAGAAGCTACCCGTATGCAGGCCCGCTGGCGCCCACTGTGGCATCAACCGGGTACCCTCCCTGCCCCGTAATACACCGGCACATTGTAGTAGTTCGTAACAGTGTGAGTGTAGCTTACCTGCGCCTTACCTCCTGCGGGCACGTCCACTATCCACTGCAGCCTGTTTTCCCCAAGCCGTTGCGGCTCGCTGCTTGCTGATACGAATTCCACCATGTCCCCGTAGTTCATGGTGTCTATCGCCTTTATTTTCTCCGCATTGCCGCCAAAGTTTTCAAGCGTCATGTTCACCATGTACGTTGTTACGCGCGCATTGGAGCCTGCCATCTGAGTGCTTTCCTCAACGATTTTCTTTGCGCTCACATCGGATACGTCCGCGTATGCGACTTCCACTTTCTTGCCTGCTGGAACGTATTGCACGCTTGCCTCGCCTGCAAACACGCCCTCCTCATACACCTTTACAAGCCCCGCAGCAATCGGCCTTTGCAGCGTGTTGTTGAACACAAGCACCCTTTGCGGATATTGCCCATACAGGCTGGCTTCCCACACGTTTTCCTTTGCGTATTGCACGCTTCCGGAAGAGAGCTCATATTTTGCCCACTCGCCGCTTTTGAGGCTCACCGGCTGCGCAATCGTGTATACATAATACTGGCCGCTCTGGGAGAATGCAGCCGCATTGCTGGTGTCAAGCGCATACGCGCCGCCTGCTTTTGTGCTTTCCACTGCGGGCATTGGCGCATAGCGCGGGTATGGCACATAGTATGAAATGTGCGGGTATCCCACCACCACTTTTGCCTGCACCCCTTCCCAGTCCTCCCCCGCATTGTTTTGCAGGGTCGCATAGAGCTTCAATTGGCCGCTTCCGCTTTGCGCGCTTCCCACCTGCGCATATGCAACAGGCTCCCAAGAAGCCCAGCTTGAGAGGTAGCTTATGCCAAGGGTTTTGCTGCCGCTTCCAATCCCATAAAAGCTTGCCTCAACCCCGCTTTCCCTTTCCGTCTGGTTCCATGAATATTCCTTTACGTACTGCCTGCTGCCCGCGCTTATCTCCATTATGTCCTTAAGCTGCACTATACTGAGCTTTCCTGCCTGCTCAAGCCATACCGCCTGCTCATCCGCATGCACAAGTATGCCGCTTTTCATCCCATTGCTTGTGTTAAGTGAAACATTCTCCTGCATGCTTTCATTCAAAAGCCCAAAGAGCGTGAGCGCCCTTTTTTCAGTTTTCGTAACGTTCACTTCCCTGTCAAAAAACATTTGCATATACGCATCAGTGCCGTCCGCATCCACCTGCATGCTGGAAAAGAGCGCCCCCTGCGCAAGCCCCAGCACCTTCACATATGCATCAGCGCCCGTGGACTCAAAAGTGCCCTCGCGCTGCACGTACGACATCCCATTGGAGTACAGCATCACTGTTTTTACCGGCGCATCCACTTCGCCAAAAGCGCCTGCGCTTTCCTGCGCAAAGCCGCTTTGCGCCAAAAATACTGCCATGACAGCAACAACTGCAAATATTGCAAGCAATTTTTTCATTCTCATCACCACTAGTTTCTCCTTCCTCCGCTTTAAAAATGCCCCTTTTTTTGGAAGGCATTTTTTGTTCTCTTTGCAACCATTATAAATTCCAAGCGCGCACTTTATCCCATGCCCTTCATTTTCTCAGATTCGCACTGCCACCTTGATTGCATGGGCGAGTATCCCCCCTCTTCCCACCCTGATTTTTTGCACATTACGTGCGGCTATTCGCGCAAAAGCAACGCAAAAAACTTTGAAATCGCAAAAAACAACCCGAACGTTTTTTGCTGCCTTGGCATAGCTCCACAGGAGGCAATGAAGTTTGAAAACGTGCAGGAGGAAATCGCGCACGCAGAAAGCGAGATAATGGCATTCCATTCGCAGCTGCCGCAAAAGATTGTCGCAATAGGGGAGATAGGGCTTGATTTTCATTGGGCAAAAAACCCGCACGAGCGCGAAAAGCAGGCGCAGTGCTTCCTTTCAATGCTTTCACTTGCAAAAAGGCTTTCCCTGCCGGTTGTGATACACTCGCGGGACTCAATGGACGAAGTGATAAGCGTGCTTGAGAGGGAACGCCCGCAAAAAATAATGATGCACTGCTATTCAGGAAGCGAGCAGCAGACAAAAAGGCTGCTTCCCCTTGGCGCGACCCTCTCCATCCCGCCACTGCGCTCCAAGGAGAGAAAGAAAGCCATTAAATTAGCTGGCATGCACAATATGGTTGCAGAGACGGACGCGCCCTACATAGGCAAATTTCCTCAGGACGTGCAGGCAAGCATCCAGATGGTTGCGGATGCGCTTGGCATCCCGTTTGAAGAGGCGCAAAAGGCGGCAGTGCAGAACACAATGGGGTTCTTTGGAATAGGCGGACTTGGCATAAGCGGGTGGGAAAATGTTTGAGCAGCTCAAAAACCTCAAGACGATTTTCAGGCAAAAGAAGGTGGAAGGCAAAAATATCGCCCTTCTTATAGACGGCCCAAACGTTATACGGCGCGAAATGAACCTTGATTTGCAAAAAGTGCGACATGAGGTTGAAAAGCACGGCACAATAAAGGTGGGGCGCATTTTTCTTGACCAATACGCTTCCGACAAGCTCATAGAAGCAATGGTGAATCAGGGCTTTGAGCCTAAAATAACAACCGGCGATGTGGACGTTACAATGGCCGTTGAGGCAATGGAGCAGGTGTTCAACCCACACATACACGTGATAGCGCTCATGACGCGCGACATAGATTTTCGCCCGGTGCTTGTGAAGGCAAAGGAGCTGGGAAAAGAAACAATCGTGATAGGCGCGGAGCCGGGCTTTTCAGTTGCATTGCGCAACACCGCGGACATTGTGATACTCGCAGAGGCAAGCAAGAAGCCCTAAATGCCGCCTTTTAGCACCTCTTTTGCAATTTTCCTTGCAGCCTCCTTGTCCAAATACCTGTTGTTATTTCCGCATTGGGAGGAGAATATGCACTTTGGGCACCCTTTTTCGCATGTGCATTTTTCCAGCCTGTCCGCAGACATTTGCATTACCCTCTCATATTTCTCAAATATCTGCGCGGTTGCCCCATTGCCAAACGCATTGCCCTCATAAACCGCCATTGCCCCGCTTGGGTATGAAATGCCCCCTATTTCCGCAGGGTCGCAGCCGCACACCGCAGGCATCATTGCAATGCTCACGTGCTCAAGGGCGTGCAGCCCCTCGGCAAAGTTTCCGATGTGCCCCTCCTCCTCAAAATCCAGCCATATCCCCAAGGTGTCAAACTCGTGCACAAGGGGCTCTTGCAGCTGGTGGCGCGCAAGAGTTTGCTGCGTATAAGAGTCCTTGAGCGCATACCCCTCCACAGTGTCCTTTATGTGCATTTTCCCAAAATAAAGCGCGCGGCCAAAAACTTCCCTCTCCTTAAGCGTTTCCAGAGCCTCATATTCTTTCTGGTGCAGTGCGCTTGTGTAGTGCCCTTTTGCGGACGCATCCCGCGCAACCTTTGCGATTTTTCCCTTTGCATCAAATTCCGCGCACCTGTAGTGCACTCCGGCATGCAAATAAATCGCGCCGGGATGCAGCTCCTTTATTGCCATGTGCTCTTCGCGCTGCCCCATTTTCCTTCCAGTGTGCGCATCCACTATCTCAACCGGCTCCGCCTCGCTTCGTATGCCGCTTTCCTTTACAAAGCGCAGCGCATCCTTTGAGGGGATGAGGCGGCTTCCCCATCTGCGCAGCATTCCCTTTTGCAGCAAATCCGCTGCCAGCTGCCTTCTTTTTCCCTCAAGCTCAGCGTCCCCAAGGGGAAAGTCCCTGCTTGCGCATATTATGTGCGCCTGCGAAACAGCCTCGTTTGCGGCATTCACGTAGCACCTTTCGGTCTCTCCTTGCAAATACCTGCCTGCGCTTTCCGCAAAATACTGGTCAAGGGGGTTGTCGCGCGCAACATAAACCGCATAAGCCTTCTGCCCTTTTCTTCCCGCCCTTCCAACCCTTTGCCTAAAGCGCGTAATGGTGCCGGGAAAGCCCGCCAATACGACCGCATCCACGCTCCCAATGTCAATGCCAAGCTCAAGCGCGCTTGTTGTTGCAAGCGCGCGCAATGAGCCGCTGCGGAATTTATCCTCTATTTCCCTTCTCTCTCCCATAGAAAGCCCTGCGCGGTATGCAAGCATTGAAAACCCCATGTCAGACGCCATCACGCCCATTCTTTCCGCAACAGCGTGCGAATTGCAAAATACAAGGGTTTTTCTCCCAAGCTCTTTTGTGATTTTGAGCGCAGCCGTGGTGTAGCTTTCATCCTGCGGGTTCACTACATAGTGCTCAAGGGGCGGCTTTGGCGCCCCCCTCGCGCTTACCTCTTCAAACTCCTCCTCAAAAACAGCATTTGCAAATTCCCGCGCATTTGCAATTGTTGCGGAGCAGCATGCAAACTGGAGTTTTTTCACATTCTGGTGCATCTTGCACACCCTCTTTAGCCTCCATGCTATGTTTGACACGTGCGCCCCAAGCACGCCCGAATAGGTGTGCAGCTCATCCACAATAACCAATCTTAAATTCTTCCAAAAAGGAGCAAAAATGCGGCTTTGCATAAGAAGGAAATGCAGCATGTCAAAGTTGGTGATGAGCACGTGCGGAGGGGACTGCCTTATCTTTTCCCTCCAGTAATCAGAAGTATCCCCGTCATACACTTCCGCTCGCACCCCAAGGAGCGAAAATTCCTTCCATCTTGCAAGCTGGTCGCGCGAAAGCGCCTTTGTTGGGTACACGACAAGCACACTTTCCCCCCGCAATGCAGCCAATACCGCAGGAAGCATGTAGCTTTCCGTTTTTCCAGATGCGGTAGGGGCAACGATTACGATGTTCTTCCCCTCCCCGATTTTCCCAATCGCCTCGCACTGGTGCGCGTACAGCCTCCTAATTCCCCGATTTGAAAGCACAAACGCAAGCTTCTCGTCTATTTCACACTCTCCAAAAGACGCATCCGTTTCTTTCTCAAGGAAAACCTTTGGGGAAAATCCTTCCAGCATAAGGCATATTTTGCAAGAAGGGAATAAAAACAAGCATATTATTATAAATAAGTTTAATCTTACTTATCTTACGTGATAATATGGACATAGAACTGGTGAAAATATCCTCCCGCGGGCAGTTCGTCCTTCCTCTTTCCATGCGCAAGCGCTTGAAAATAAGCCAAGGCGAACGTTTCATGGTAGTGGAAGACATGGGTTCAATAGTGCTCAAGCCCCTAAAGAGCCTAAAGAACAGCATAGAGGAAGAACTATACCTCATGGAAGAGGCGGCAAAAGGCTGGAAAGAAATCAAGAAGGGCAAGGTTACCAGCATGTCAAAGGAAAAGTTCCTCAAGGAGCTGTCCGAATGGTAAGAGACGTTTCCTATACTGATTCTTTCAAGAGAACCGTTGGCAAGCTCAAGGATGCTGCATTGCAGGAACGGCTGAAGAAGCAAATAACCGAAATAATAGAGCGGCTGGACATCGGTAAGCCGCTTGTTTTCCAGCGCAAAGGCGAACGAAGCGTCCGTGTCCCGCCTTTTCGCATAATTTACGCATGGAAAGACGATAGCATATGCTTCCTTCGCTTTGGCAAGCGCGACAGCGTGTATTGATTACCCGCTCACGAATACAAAAACAAGCTTCCCTTCCTCTTTCTTGTCAAGGCGCACAAACCCGTACCTTTCAAACTGCACGATGTCCCCGATTTCAAGTTGCGCGCATGCGCTTTCACACAGCCCGCTATCAACGCTTAAGCTCTTCTCATTGTATTTCTCACCAACAAACAGGTCCCCGGCAACAAGCACTTCGCATTTTATTGCGCTTTGCGCATCCACCCACTGCATTTTCTTCCCTACAATCATTTCCTCCCCTGCGTGCGCTCCAATTATCTCTTCCCCCACTTTTGCAACTTTCACATTGTACAAATCTTTCAGGCGGAAAGTTTCATCAGGCTGCAAGGTGGCCGCATCCGCGCCTGCGATGTAAAAGTTCCCCTGCACCTGCACGACCCTTTCCCCCATGTCCTTTATGGGGTGGTTTTTTATGCGAGCCTCCTTGCGTATGCTTTCAATCGCCCCCATCACATTAAGCTTCACCGGGTTTTTCACAAAATACCTTCTCATGCTTTTTGGGTCTATTATCTTCTTGTTCTCATTGAGCAGCTTTTCCCAGCCCGGTTCAGATTCCACTTTTGAAAGCCCAAATGAGAGCACAAACTCCTGTATTGCCTGCGGCTGCATCCCCCTTCTTTTAAGCGCAACAAGCGTGGGCAGCCTTGGGTCATCATACCCGCTCACTTTTCCCTCCTGTATGAGCGGCGTAATAAGCCTTTTTGAAACAGGCGCGCCCTTTATTGCAAGGCGCGAAAAGCCCACCAATCTGGGCGCGCGCAGCTCCAGCTTTTTTAGGATTAAAAAGTAAAGCTCATCCCTTAGCTCATATTCCTTTGAGCGCATCGCATGCGTTACTCCCTCAAGCGAATCCATTATGGGCGCAGCAAAATCATAGGAGGGCCATACCCTGTATTTCTCCCCCTGCCTATAGTGAGCGCCCTCAATTATGCGAAAAAGCGTTGGGTCGCGCAGCACGGTGTTTTGCGCGTGCATGTCGCCCCTAAAGCGCACTATTGCCCCGCCTGCAGCAACGTTGCCCCCCATCATTTTTTTCCACAGGAGCAAATTTTCCTGCCCATCGCGCACGCGGCAGTCGCACTCATGCATTCCCATGCGGTTTTTCTTTATCTCTTGCGCGTCGCACGTGCACACGTATGCGCAGTTTTTCACCATGAGCTCTTGCGCATATGCATAGAACTCCTCCATCCTGTCAGAAGTGTAAGTTTCCTCCTGCCAGCTTATCCCAAGCCACAAGAGCCCGTCTTTTATTGCCTGCACAAACTCCACTTTCTCTTTTTCCGGGTTTGTGTCATCAAAGCGCAGCAGCATCTTCCCGCCGTATTTTTGCACCGGCACATACTCAAGGAACGCAGCCTTTGCATGCCCTATGTGCGGGTATCCCGAAGGCTCAGGCGCAAACCTTGTAACAACTTTCCCCGCCAGCGCCCCCTCAAGCCCAATTTCCCGCTTTTCCTCCTTTTTCTCCTCAAAAGAATAAGCCCCAAGCTCCCCCTCCACCTGCTCAATTGGAAGCGCATTCACCCTTTTTGCCTCCTCATTTATTTTCGCCATGGTGCCTTTCATGTCCTCTTTTGCAGATGGCACCTCGCCTATCACTTTCCCTATTATTTTTGCGGGTATTGCAAGCTTGTAATCCGCAGCGTTCTTGAGCGTCCATTTGCGTATCGCATCGGAGAGTTCCATAATACCGCACCTATTTCACACGCTCAATTTATCTATTTTAGCAGGTTTTCATCAAAGCCTGCAATTTTCAGCAAGTCCAGCGTGGAATAAATTTTTACAAAGTTCTGCTGCTTGAGCTTCTTGTCATTTGACCAAAGCGCAGCATCCTCGCCCAAATACATTGCAAGCGCCAAATATTCCGCGTCTTTTTTATCCGGGCTTGCTTGCCTCGCATATTTGCGGAATATTGCAAACATTTCAGGCTTTACAAATTTTATCCTTGATTTGAAAACCCCGAGCACTTTTTCAAAATCTTCCTTTTCCGGCTTTGCCTTGGAGATTATCTCCTGCCAGTGCTCTTCCAATTCGGCAAGCATATACTCCGGTGAAAAGAGCTCAAGCCCCTCATCCATCAAAAGCAGGCGGGTAGCACTCTGCCTGATGAGCGCAGCTATGATTATGTTTGCATCCACTACGAGCTTCATTGCATCGCCTGCTTCTTTTTCTTTGCAAGCTCGGCTTCAACCCTTCTTGCAATTCCTGCGTTTATTTTTGCTCCTATTTCCAGCGCATCCTTCTCCGTAAGCTTGCTATTGGATGCAAAGGCTTCCAGAATTTCAAGCTCACTTACACGGCGTTCAAATGCGGCAGTTGCAACTTGCGACCAATTCACAAATTTAATCTTTTTCATTTTCTCCCGCAACTCAGTTGGCACGGACACTGAAACTATTTCCATCAAACCACCCTTAATAATCTTAATAATAATATTTATAATAATTGCCGCTGCTAGGCAGAAAAATCCCAAAAAGCGGCTATTTTCTCCTTGCTATCGGAGCCCTTCGTATCTCAATCTTGCCGCCTTCCTTGTCTTCTGAAGAAGTGATAATTATGTAATCCTTGTTGTTCCAGCCCAGCGCTTTTGCCTCCTTTGTAATGAAAATTGCGTATCCTGTTGCCCATGGCACGATTTTCTTGACGTTTACGGTAAGGTTTTCGCCTTTTTCTGCCATAACAGGAATAATTATAAACTTGATATTAATAGTAAATACTTAGAATACTTAGGAAAACAAGTAAACTGGGTGGGAGCTTGGAAGGTACAAACGCTATTTTTGCAATATTAATGGTGGCGGGCATTCTTTTGCTTGCGGGTTGCACTTCGACCCAAGCGGACAATAACCAGCAGGCAGTGCAGCAACAATCAGCAGTGCAGCCGCAAGCCCCAAACTCTAACAATATGCAGCAACCACCTGCCCAAATGCAAACAAGCCCGCCATTGCCAGAGGAACCAACTGCGCCAGAAATAACCGTGGGCGCACCAGATACGGTATCCAAATTCACATCGGCATCGGAAGGCGAAGTTACCCGCTTCTATTTCATGCTCCAGGACTCCGATGGGCGCAATACAGTGTCAGATGGCAGGGCAGCACTGCGAATATACGATGACACAAATGAAACGCTTTATTATAAGGAAGTTGAAGTGAAATCATCGGATTTTGTGCCATATAAATTCCCGCTTACCGGGCAAAAAATGGGCGACGCTTACGAATGGAGGATAAAGGACTCAGACATAAAAAAAGGCATTGCCACTTACTGGGGCTCGGCAGAACTTACTTTCACGACTCCAAGTGGGAACCGCATGATTGCAGAATCAACAACGGTTTCAATACCAACTTATACTGATGAGGAACTTGAGCAAAAATCAGAACAAGACTACCAAGTGCGCGCATTCCAGCTTAACCAAAAAATGCAGAAAGGCAGTTTTGAAGTTACCGTAATAAAATACGGCTTTTTCAACGCTACCAGCTTTGGCAAAATTGCCCAATACTTGCGCGTGGACATAAGCACAGTGAATACTGGCTCCGAAACAGAGTATTTCTCCCCAAACAGCATGTCCTTGCTGGGCCCAAACGGGCAGCAATATGACACAGCCTATATAGGCACACTTGATACCTACAAATCACTCTATCCAGGGAGCTATGCGCAGGGATATGTGCTATTTGAAGAAGTGCCAACAGACGCAATTGGGCTCAAATTGGTATTTGAGCTGGGGTATGATGCAGATTATGACAAGTACGTCTTTGAATACCCGCTGGGTGGCTAAATGGAAACAAACGGGACAAACCCAAAGCGCCTTGTTGCAAATTTCTTCTTTTTGGTTGCAGCAGTCTTGCTGCTGTACATTTTGGTATCTGCATTCTCGGGCCTGGGCAGTTCAGTATGCACTTCGGAGGAGATTGCACGCGGCTTAAGCAAATGCAATAACTCCGTTTCCCCTCTCGCAGGCTTTCTCGCGGGCGGCATAATGGGCGGGCTTTGCTGTTTTCCGCCAGCAATAGTGTTCTTCATACTGGGCGCATTTTTCTGGAGCGGCGCAAAGAAAGACGATTTGCGCGATTTGGAAATACGCGCATACCACAAAGGAGAGAAAGTGGGCAAAAAAACAGAAGCGATTTAGCGCATGGCATATTCGCCAACATCCACGCGCGCCAACGCACATATTTACCCTACAGATCAGTCGCCAAGAGCACGCCTTTTTGCGCCGAATATGATTTGGAAACCACATAACTTTCTTTTAGCCCGATTTCCTTTGAAACGCGTGCCGTGCGCTCAACGTCTCTTTCGGTCGCAGTCTCCTTAACTTCAAGCGCCGCTGCTTCCTTTGGAAGCACAAAATCTATTTCAAGCCCGCTTCTCCTCTGGTAATATTTCACCTCGCTGCGGCGTGCCAATGCAAGAAAAACAGCGTTCTCAAATACCGCCCCTGAAGATACCTGCGCAAAGCGGTTGAGGATGCCGCTGTCGCATGCATATACTTTTTTTGCCCCCGAAACTTCCCTATCCGGGCTTTTGCTGAATGGCGGCACAAGGTGCACGAAATAAGTCGCCTCAAGGAAGGCAAGATACGCATACAGGCTTTCCCTGCTTATCCCTGTTTCAGATGAAATTTTGCTTATGTCAAGTTTTGAGCCGCACCTGCGCAAAAGCAGCATTATGAAGTCCTGCAACTTCCTGATGTCCCGAAAATCCGCAAGCGTTTTCACGTCTTTTTCAAAATAGGATCTGAATATGTCTTCAAGCGCAGCCTCCTTGTCAGGAATGCTTTGCGCCAGCGCCACTTTTGGAAAGCCGCCATATTTGAGGTATTCTTCGTACAGCCGTATTTCACGCGCATATGCGACTTCATTTTTTCCCTCCATCTTGCTCGCAAAGCCTGCTGCAAACTCTTTTTTCCTGTTGCAAAACCAAAGAAATTCCTCAAAGTCAAGTGGATAAAGTTCATATAATATTTTTCTTCCCGCTAGGCTTTCTGGGAAAAGGCCTTTCAAATAAAACGAGGCGGAACCTGTAACAAAAAATTGCACGTCATAATGGTCAAATAGGTATTTTACCGCCTTTATGCATTCAGGCGCGGTTTGTATCTCATCAAGGAATAGGTATGCTTTTTCTGTCTTGGTTATCCCATACACCTTTAGGTTTTCCCAAATGCTATCATAATCTTTCTCTCCAAAAGCCTTCCTTACAATGGGGTTTTCCATGTCCAAAAAAGCCTTGTTTTTACTCTCCATTTCCCCGTAAAGCATGCGCATGAGCGTGGTTTTTCCCACTTGGCGCATCCCAGTGAGCACCACTATTGTCTTTTTGCCTATTTGCGCCCGCAGCGCAGGCAAAAGTTTTCTTGCGAATGCCATTTTATCCACTATATCCATTATCCACCAAAAAGCTTATATACAAAGCAGTCAATTTTGAACCAATTTTGTCGGTTACCGCCCTACAAAATTGGATGCATTCTGCCTGTTAGCGCATGGCGTATTCGCCAACATCCACGCGCAGGCATTGAAGAAGCTGTGCAGTCCTGCCTGTAACAAATACCCTTGCTTTTGCAAGCTTCTCAAGGTTCGCGCTTCCTGTTAGGAACATCGCAGTCCTCAACTGCATTTTCCAGTTTTTTATTTCAAGGGATGCGTCTTTTGCAGCTAGGAACGGGTGCGCCCCAGCAGCCATTTTTGCCCCAAGCGCAATGCTTTTGGCAGCGTCAAGGCCGCTTCTTACCCCTCCAGAAGCAATTAGCGGCAAATGGTACGCGCATGAAACAATGCTCACAACAGTGGGAATTCCCCATTCCCTAAAGCCCTCAACTGGCTTCCCGCGCAAATACTCAACTTTGCTCCATGAGGTGCCACCCGCCCCAGATACATTGAGCATCTGCACGCCTGCATTTTTCAGCCGAACTGCAGCATCAGCGGAAATGCCAGCACCTGTCTCTTTTGCAATAATTGGAATCCTGAGCGCATCCGACAACTTTGAAATTGCGGAAAGCACCCCTTCAAAATTCCTGTCCCCCTCAGGCTGCACGGCCTCCTGTAGCGCATTAAGGTGCACAGCAAGCGCGTTTGCATCAATTGCCTCAAGCGCGCTTTTTATTTTCGCAACCGGATAATGCGCAATTTGCGCAGCCCCTATGTTCCCTATTATGAATACGTCCGGCGCAACGTCGCGCACCCTGTAGGTCTGCGTTAAAATGGGGTTTTCCACCATTGCGCGCTGGGACCCGAGCCCAAAAGGCACGTTGTGCTCCGCAGCAACAGCCGCAAGCTTCCTGTTTATCTCTTTTGCCTTTGGGTACCCGCCCGTCATTCCGTCTATTATGAGCGGCGCGTCCATCCTGCGCCCAAAAAAGCTCGTGCTTATGTCTATTTTCCCCATGTCAATTTCAGGCAGGGAGTTGTGCAAAAATTCAATGTCCGAAAAACCCGCGCCGCGCGCATACTGGACATCCTCCTCAAGGCATATCCTCACGTGCTGCTCCTTTCTTGACTGTATTCTCGCCATAACTATGTTTTCCGCAACCTATTTTAAATATCTACTGAAAACCTAACCCATGGCAGCATTTTTGCATCCAGCGCGCGCAAAATCACAACTTGTGTTTGTGGCAATCGCGGTGCTGCTTGCACTTCTGCTTCTCGTGCTTTTCAATTTCGCCTCCTCGGGCATCTCGTATGAGCAGGCGCGCGTTTTCATAGAGGCGATAAGCATAGTGGCAACGCTCTCCCTGCTTTATTTTGCCTACATAAGCGTGCTTTCTTCGCACGCAAAGGACATTGCTGCAGCAGAGCTTGCGGTGCGCCCCGTATTTATCTGGAAAATAAGCTCTGCCGGCCGCCAGATGCTGCATTATCGGACAATAAAGCACCCAATATACGACCTTGAAATCTCGCTTGAAATGCACGGCAAAAAGCTCGGGCTTTTTGAGCGCCACCTTGACGTGAGCGGCACAAACGGGCAGGAGCCAGAATACGAAAAAAGCAGGGACATGACCTCATTTGTGAAGGCAGCGCTTGCAGAAAGAAAGCAGGGCAAAATATTCATCATGCTTTCCTACCACTCCGAAGTGGGCGGCAGGTACGAGGCATATTTCTCAAAGGAAATAAGAGCCGGGCAAAAAGGCATGCAGCTGCTTGACCGCAAGATACTGTGGGCAAAATACCCCTGGCGCGAGGAAAAAGTCTATTTTGACTAGCTGGTTTTATGTCCTCGCACAACGCACGCCACCTCCAAGACGCGATTTTAGGCGGGCAGGACGGGCTTGTGAACGTTCTTGGGCTTTCTCTTGGGGTGGTAGGTGCGACCGCAGACCCTTCCCTTGTAGTAGTTTCGGGCATGGCGGCAATGTTCGCAGAAAGCATCTCAATGGGCGCGGTCGCATACACCTCCGCAAACGCCGCAATCGCGTGCGAGAAAAAACGGGCGCTTGAGGCTGAGTTTGAAAAAAAAGACATTGATAAAATACTCACAATGCTTTCGCACCTGCCCGCAAAAAAATTCGCGCTTGTGCGCTCAAAGCTGCTTTCGCACGAAGAGGGGACATCCGCGCCGGTCTCCACGGCAATAAAGGTGTGGCTTTCCACAATGTGCGGCTCTTTCATCCCGCTTTTCCCTTATTTCCTCCTTCCGGTATGGGATGCTGCGCTCGCATCCATCCTCCTCTCCGGCTTTGTGCTCTTCTTTACCGGCGCACTAAAGGCAAAATGGACAATAGGGGACTGGAAGGAAAGCGGCTTTGAGATGCTCGCAGTAGGGACGCTTGCAGCAATCGCGGGCTACATAATAGGCGTTCTTCTTAGGGCGCCGGTTTAGCATTGTGCGAATTCCGATGCCCTGCCCATACTACTTATATATACTTTTCTTCAGTTAGCTTCACATGCCCGCAGTTGCGATAAAGCCCATGGACAAGATGCGCCTGCGCGCCCTTATGGCGTCCGCGCAAAAGGATTCGCAGCTTTGGGGCAGCGTGCTTGTATTTTTTGGCGCCCTTTTCCTCCTGCTTGCATTCCCTTTTTACCCAATATACATAGTGCCCCTCATCGCACTTGCAGCCGGCATTATTTCCTACAAAATAAGCTACATAGGGCTTCTTTTTTCCATGGTGATAACGCTCCCGGCAGTCGCATACCAGTCCCCGCACCTTGCATGGCTTTACCTTTTCCCAATCGCAGTAACGCTTTTTGAGATGTACGAAAACTGGCACATAATAGCGTTCCTCCAAGTTGTAATTTTCATGCCGTTTGCCCCCTTCCCTTTCTCGCTTCTCTCAGGCTTTATTTTCCTTGTTCTCGCATTGGGCGCGCTCATAGAGGGCTCAAAAAAATCAATCGCTCTTGCGCTTCCGGCAGTGCTTGTAATACTGCTCCTCTCCACGCTGTGGCTTGCGGAGAACGGCTCTTTCATGCCCCTCTCCCAAATCTCCCAGAATTACGGGCCTGCGCTTGCGGAACTTTCGCACAACGCAAGGGAGGCAGCGCCCCTGCCCGACCTGCTCATGGCAACAGGCGGCTCGCTTGTCTCCATGCTTGACATGGGCATAATAAACGATTTTGGCAGCCGAATACTCCCAAAGGTGCAGCAAAACCTCTTTACGCTTTTTGTGAGCGACAGCGCGGTTTTGCAGCTGGTTTCTTGGGGAGTTGCGCTTTTCCTCATTGGCTACCTGCCTGCGCGCTTTGAAAGCAAGCACAAGCAGGCAATCTCAAGCGCGGCACTTGTGCTCATACCGCTTGCAAACGTGCTCATAAGCTTCGCATACCCTGCAACCCCGTTTGATTTTTTTGTTTTCCTTTATCTTGCGCTTTCCCTTGGAATAATATATTTCATGGAAACAAACCACCTAAGCTTCAGCCGCGAGCGCTCCATAATGCGCGACCAAAAGTCAAAAGAGATGGGCTTGTCGGACCTCTCTTCCTCCGAAGGCGCGGAGTCCATGTCCGAAATAGGCGGCTACGAAGACGTAAAGAACGAGCTTTCCGAGTCCATAGTTTCTCCGCTTAAGCAGAAGGAAATCGCATACGCATACGGGATAAAGCCCCCAAACGGGATACTGCTTTTCGGGCCCCCCGGCACGGGAAAAACGCTCCTGATGCGCGCACTCTCAAAGGAGCTTAAAATCCCCTTCTACTACGTAAAAGGCTCAAACCTGCTTTCCGAGTGGTACGGGCAGTCCGAGCGCAATGTGTCCGACATTTTCAAAAAGGCGCGCAAGCAGGCGCCCTGCGTCCTTTTCTTTGACGAGATAGATTCCATAGGCAAGAAGCGCGACTCCTACAGCAACGACGACGTCGCACCGCGCATCCTGTCCGTGTTCCTTGAGGAGCTTGACGGCTTTAAGTCCCAGAACAAGGTAATCGTGATAGGCGCCACAAACGCACCGCAGCAGCTTGACCCGGCGCTCACCCGCCCGGGGCGCTTTGACAAGATAATCTACATGCACCTTCCTGATGCGCCTGCGCGCGCGGAAATATTCAAGGTGCACATTTCAGGAGTGCCCCACGAGGCGGAGATTGATTTTGGCAAGCTTGGGCGCATCACGGAGCGCTACTCCGGCGCTGATATAAAGAACATTTGCACGGAGGCGACAAGGATGGCTGCGCGCGAGGCAATGGCGCAAAAAATGGTGGTGCCTTTGCGAACAGAGCACCTGCTTGCGGCGCTCAAGGCAATACGCCCCTCAACAACAATAGATTCCCTTGAGGAATACGAGAAATTCCGCCTTGACTTTGAAAGGCGCAGCGGAAAGGTTGAGCAAAAGCCCGAAGAAAGCGCACAAGCCGTGCGCTGGGAGGACGTTGCGGGGCTGGAAAAGGTAAAGCAATCCCTGCTTGAGGCAATAGAGATACCGCTCACCCAAAAAGGCGAGGCGCTGATGAAAAAATTCCGCATAAAGCCCTCAAAAGGATTGCTTCTTTTTGGTCCTCCGGGGTGCGGCAAAACAATGATAGTAAAGGCCGCCGCAAACGAGCTTAAATCCACTTTCCTTTCCATTTCAGGAGCAGAGCTTATGAAAAAGGGATATGGGAATTCCACCTCCATCCTCAAGGAAACATTTAACCGCGCGCGCGAGCAGGCTCCGGCACTCATTTTCATAGACGAGATAGAAGCCCTTGCCCCAAGCCGCGACTATTCCTCATCCGCAGTGCTCACGCAGCTGCTGCAGGAGCTTGACGGGGTAAAAGAGCTAAAGAATGTGATGCTTGTGGGCGCAACAAACAAGCCCTCCATGCTGGACTCCGCGCTCTTGCGCCCCGGAAGGTTTGACAAGATAATGTACATACCCTCTCCAGACATGCCCGCCCGCGAGCAAATCTTTGAGCAGAACCTCGGGCAGGAGGGCAAAGTTGTGGACATTGAAAAGCTTGCAACCGAAACAGAAGGCTATTCCGGCGCAGACATCGCCTCAATATGCCAAGAGGCAAAAATGGCGCTTGTGCGCGCGGAAATGGGGGGAAAGGAGGCGAGGCTCACGACCCAGTACGTTTTTTCCCTCATAAGCGCGCGCCGGCCTTCAATCACGAGGAAGGATTTGGCGGAATATGCGGCTTTCCTTGAGGAATACGGAGAAAGGAAATAGGCGCTGCATGCGCAAGAGGCGACACACATGAAAGATAAAACCCCCAAAAGCAACAAGCCAATAATATCCGCGCTTCTAAGCGCTTTCTGGCCCGGTGTCGGGCAGATATACAACGGCCAGCTGAAAAAAGGCCTTCTCTTTTTTATCGGGCAGGGAATAATCGCCGCAATAGCGTATGCGGTTTATTTTGCAAGCGGCATTGCCTCAAGCGGCGTGTGCTGCCTGCTTGGCATCCCGCTTCTCTTTACCCCGCTGCTTGTGTGGGCATACGGGATATTTGACGCGTACAAAACTGCAAAGCGCCAAGTTGGCGGCAAAAAAACAAAAGACATTTTTGAGTAGCTTCCGCTGGCCGCATCCGCGCCTGCGCGCACTCAAAAAACTATTGTTTTCACGGTCGTAAGCAGCCTGTTTTTCCGAAGCAGCGTGTCAAGCTCCGCAATCCTTTTTGCATCGTCGTGCAAAAGCCACATCTCAATGCACTGATTGTGTATCACGTTGTGCATGCTTGTCATTATGCTGCTCTCAAACTGGTGCTTGAGGTCGTGCAGCCTCGGGTCTGTTGCATGGCGGTTTCCGACAACAAGTATCATTGCGTGCGTGTCTCCCTTTGCATCGGCGAGGCTTTTCTTCTCCACGCGCAAATTCGCAAGCGCTGCGCGCACCACCTCGGAACGGCTGCCCATTTTCATTGCAGCCCCAAGCTCCCCAAGTTCCGCAGCCTCCTCATCCGTAAGAGAAAAGCTCAATATCCTTGTCATTTTATCCCTCCGTTAATAATCTTTTTTGCCCCCCTTCCCCGTCGCGCCCATTTTTCTTATTATTAACTTGTTGCGAAAATATTAATAAACAGTTCAGTTAGAAAAAGCCTTCCGGCATCATTGCCCAAGGAGGAATCGGAATGAAACTTGCACACCATGAAATGAACCTGTTCGGGCACAAGCTTGAGTTTTCAGCCTCAATGCAGTTCGCAGCCCTCTCGGCATTGCTTTTCATTGCAATATACGCCGTCCTTTTCACGGCATTTCCCTCATTGCATGACGGCTTCCACGAGTTCCGCCATTCCTTTGGCATAATCCCATGCCACTAAACGCAAAAGATGGCGCTTAAGTGGCTTATCAACAGGTAGATAACATGAAACAATTTGCACTGCTATCTTTTTTGCTGCTTGCCAGCCAGATGCTTGCCAGCCAGCTCTTTGCAGCCTCCTCCCTCGTGATAAGCGTGGAGCAAAAAGGCGAGCTTGTTGCTCACGAGGGGCATTTTGACGCAACAATATACGCGCTTTCCCCTTCGGGCGCTCCAATAAAAAACGCGACTATCCGCGCGAGGCTGTGGCACTCTGACAAATACGGGCTTTTCACCTCCGACATCCCATACGTTGACGGCATTATGGTGTTTGACATTGAAACGGCTGCCCCGGACGGCTCGCTGCACGTGGACGCAATGCTTCCGGTGCCGGGCACGTACGTGCTTGAGGCAGAAGGCTTTGACCCAAGCGGGCAATACGACCATGCGCCCTTTATGCAGGAATACGAAGTGGGGCAGCTGCCGCATAAGGAGCTTAACGGGGCAGTGCTGCTATGGTTCCTTTTCATGACAGGCTTTGCAGGCGGCTATTTCCTTCTTTCCAAGAAAGGTGAATCCCATGTCCAGTAAAAAAATATCCATCCGGTTTGCGCTGGTGGCATTTGCGCTGCTCTTCTCCCAGCTTGCATCTGCGCATCTTTCAGCAGAGGGCGCCCCAGCCGTCCAAGAAGGCGCACCAATGCATTCTCTGCAAGGCGGCGTCGGGCAGGGCAGCGCTGAGATTTTCAGAATATACGCTTTTCCGGTGGCTGCGGCTGTTTCGCGCTCAAGCGAGTTCACGGTAAAATCCGCATCGGAGAATTTTTCCACGCTTTCTGCGCGCTTTGAAATAAGGATTGTGCAAACAGAGGACGAGCACGAGGTATTTTCCACAAGCATATACGGGGAAAATCCGTCTTTCACCTATGCGTTCAATGACGGGTCCGAACACCGCATGGAAGCCACCATGGTTCCCCTTGACGCCAGCGCCCCAGCAACTTACAAATACCTGCTGGACGTGCAGCCCCAGCAGCCCACGCCAGAACTTCAGGCACGCGTGCTGCTTGCCCTTGCATGGGTATTTTTCACCGGCGCACTTATGGGCGTTTGGGCTGGCAATGCGCGCAAAAAGGCGCGCAAGCAAAGTGGTGCCAATGTACCAAATTGACACTCCATTTGCAGTGCGCTCAATAGAAAGCTCAAGCATTGCGCTTCGTGCAGCGTATTTTTGCGCATCCGCAAAAAAGCGCGAGTGGGCGCGCAAAAAGCTCATTGATGCAACTCTCGCGCACAGGGAAACCCTTGGCAGGCTGCTGCTTGTTGAGCCGCTTTTCATGCCATTGCAAATCGCCGGCATGGGCTTTGCGGTTGGGAATTGCACGCAGGCTGCAAAGGAGCGCCTCTCCCGAAATTCCACCCGGTGGAAATCCCTTGCGCGCACGTGGCTTGCGCTTCAAAAAACCTGCGCGCGCTTTGCAGCGCAAAGCGTGCATTCAAGCCCAATGCGGCTTAGGAAGGCGTTTGCCCTTTTCCTCCTGTGCTCCTCATTTGCGCTTTTTTTCAGCACGCGCGCCTTGCGCCCTTCGCATTTCCTTGCAAAAAATCCCCCACTGTGGGAAGGAAAAGCAAGCCCGCTGCATTTTGATTCGCTAAAATCCGTGCTGGGCGCAAAAGGCACTGGCGGAGGCGCTGCCATATGAGCAAAGAATTCCCATACAAAACAACGCAGGATGTGCCTGCCCCAAAAGAGCTCATTTCGCAGGTAATAGGGCAGCAAGAGGCAGTGTCCCTTGTGAGGCAGGCAGCCCTAAACCGCCGCCACCTTCTTCTTGTGGGCGAGCCGGGCACGGGAAAGTCCCTTTTGGGCAAGGCGCTTTCGCAGCTTCTTAAAAGCGGGGAGCTTTTTGACGTTGTGGCATATCCCAACGGCACAGAGCCCACAAAGCCGATAATAAGGCTGCTTCCTGCGGGCACTGCGCAGGAAACAGCAGCAGCCGGCTCTTCATCCATTTCCCATTTGTTGCTTCTATTTGCCGCATTGCTGGCTGGCGCGGGCTTTCTGTGGTGGCTTAACAGCCACTACAGGGTAACCTCGGGGGAGCTTGTTGCCGCTATTTATACAAGCGCAGCAGCCGCAATGCTTTTTGCAGCGCTTCTTTTCGCATCATTTAAGCTAAAGCCTTCCGCTGGCGCAAAACCCGCGATTTTGCTCTCCCATAAACGCGCAGCAGCCCCGTTTGTGGACGCAACGGGAGCAGCCGCAACCTCCCTGCTTGGGGACGTGCAGCACGACCCGTACCAGACAGGCGGGCTAGGAACGCCCGCGCACGAGCGCATACAGCTTGGCCTCATGCACCGCGCACACGGTGGCGTGCTTTTCATAGACGAAATAGGCTCGCTGCCCGCCGGGGTGCAGCAGGAGCTTCTCACCGCATTGCAGGAGGGCAAATTCCCAATATGCGGGCGCAATCAGACAAGCGCGGGCGCAGGGATACGCACCGAGCCTGTCCCGTGCAATTTCGTCCTTGTTGCGGCAGGCAACATGGACGGCATGAAAGGCATGCACCCGGCGCTGCGCGACAGGATACGCGGCAACGGGTATGAAATACTCATGAAAACCCAAATGCCGGATACTGGGGAAAACCGCCTCCTGCTTTGGCAGTTTGTTGCGCAGGAGGTTCGCAACGACGGCAAAATACCCAACTTTGACGCATCCGCAATGGGCGCATTTATTTCCTGCGCAAAAAAGCTTTCAAAAAAGAAAGGGATGCTCTCATTGCGGCTTAGGAACCTTGGCGGGCTGGTGCGCATAGCAGGGGATGCTGCCATTGCGGATTCCTCTCAATTCACAAGCGCAAGGCACGTATATTCCGCCTTTTCCCATTCGCGCTCCATAGAAGAGCAAAAACAGGGCGGTTAAGAAGGCGGTTAATAACGATTTTTGCGCACTTTCCCCGAAGGCAACATCCGAGTGTTATTAACTTTGCCTAAAACTCTTATTAAGCATATTTGTTATAACCGCTTCATGCATATAATGGAAGGATTTTTGCCCCTTGAATGGTGCATTTTCTGGTATTTGCTTTCAGCGCCCTTTGTGCTGTGGGGCATAATGCAAACAGGGAAACTTTTTGCGCTCAAGCCGCAGCAAAAGATACTATTGGCAGTGAGCGGCGCATTCATTTTCGTGCTCTCCTCCCTTAAGCTGCCCTCCATAACCGGCTCTTCCTCCCATCCAACGGGCACGGGGCTTGCATCAATACTATACGGCCCTGGCATAAGCGCCTTCCTTGCAGCAATAGTGCTTGTTTTTCAGGCATTGCTTCTTGCGCACGGGGGCATCACCACATTGGGCGCAGACATATTCTCAATGGGCATAATGGGCCCCCTTGTTGCGTGGCTTGTTTTCAAGGGAAGCGCAAAACTTAATATTGGCTGGAAAGTGCGCATTTTCGCGGCAGCGCTGCTTTCGGACTGGATTACCTATCTCGTAACCTCCCTACAACTTGCGCTTGCATACCCCGGAGCAAGCCTTGTGCAGTCCTACATGACGTTTGCATCAGTATTCGCGCTCACACAAATACCCCTTGCAATAGCAGAAGGGATACTCTTCCTTGTGTTCTTTGACTTTTTGCGCCGCGCAAAGCCCAAAATGCTCGCAGAGCTTTGCGGCGAGGAATTTGCGAAGTGATAATATGGAACAACAAAAACAACAGCCACTCCCAATCCACCTTTACCTGCTCGCGCTGCTTGCAATCGTGGCGCTTTTTGCGCTTCCCTTTCTGCTCAACCCAGATGCGCAATTTGGCGGAGCTGACAATGCAGGCAGGGATTTGATTGCGCAGCAGGACCCCAATTACACGCCTTGGTATTCCTCTTGGTGGCAGCCCCCGCCCGAAACAGAATCCATGCTTTTTGCGCTCCAAGCCGCAATAGGCGCAATAATAATAGGCTACTTCATAGGGTATGAGCGCGGCAAAGCCGCAGGGGCGGCGAACTAGCGGGCTTTTGCATGGATGCGCACATTAGCAGCAAAACAGCGGCGCTTTCAACTGCGGTGCTTTCATGAAAGGAAGCGGCCTTGACTATTTTGCGCAAAAAAGCAGGGCGCGGGACTGGCCCCCTCTTGGAAAGCTCCTGCTTTGCGCCTGCCTTCTTGTGGGCTCGCTTCTTTCCTCAAATTTGCTCGCACCCGCAGCAGTTCTCATAATCGGCATCTCCCTTCTGCTCTACTCCACAGGGGGGAAAATGCCCCGCGCCCTTCTTCTTGTGGAGGCAAACGCGATAGTATTGATAGCAATAGGGGTGCTTGTGATAACGCTGCTGCAGCCGGGCGAGCCTGCCTTCGCATACTCCTTATTTGGGATTTCAATTTCCCCAAGCGTGCAAGGGGTGCAAAACGCTTCAATGGTGCTTATGCGCTCATTGGCAGGTTTTTTTGTGCTTATCTTTTTTGCCTCCTCAACCCCCATCTCCCACTTTGGCAAGTCCCTTTTGCAAATAGGGCTTCCAACGCACGCAGTTGAGCTCATAGTGCTTGTATATCGCTACTCTTTCATGGTAGTGGAGCTTGCGGCAGGAATGGCAACCGCAGCAGAATGCAGGCTGGGCTTTGCAGGGCTGCGCCGCACGCTCTCAACAACCGGGCTTCTCTCAGGCGGGCTTTTTTTGCGCTGCCTTGACTTTGCGGACAGGGCGCAAATAGCGCTTGAAAGCCGCTGCTTTAAGGGCTCTTTTCCAATATACCGCCTTCCGGCAAAACTTGACGCAAAATGGGTCGCCCTGTGCATTCTCATGCTCATTTGCCTTTATGCAATAGGAAAAATGCAATAGGAAAAATATGAAAATATGGCAAAGAAAAAAGGTGTAAAAATGAACGCGCTTGAAACAAAAAACCTAAATTTCTCGTACGAGAGCGGCCAGGCCGCGCTCTTTAGCCTGTCCCTATGCATACAAAAAGGCAAAAAAACAGTCGTGCTTGGTCCCAACGGCGCAGGCAAAAGCACGCTCTTTTTGCATTTGAACGGAGTGCACCGCGTGCAAAGCGGGGAAGTCCTTTTTGAAGGCAAAAAAATTACATACGATTCCAAATCCCTTGCGCAGCTTAGAAGCAAGGTTTCCCTAGTGTTCCAAAACCCTGACGACCAGATTTTTGCTCCCACTGTGGAGGAGGATGTTGCATTCGGCCCTCTTAATTTGGGCTTGGCGCATGAAGAGGTGCAAAAGCGCGTGGAGGAATCCCTTGCGGCAGTCGGACTTGAGGAAATGAGGCAGCGCCTTACAAGCGCTCTCTCCTTTGGGCAGAAAAAGCGCGTTGCGCTTGCAGGCGCGCTTGCAATGGAACCACAAGTGCTCATAATGGACGAGCCAACGGCAGGGCTGGATTCGCAGATGGTGCACGAGCTCCTTGAGCTGTCCGAAGAGCTAAACCACGAGGGAAAAACAATAGTTATTTCCACGCACGACGTGGAAACAGCGTACGAATGGGCGGACGAAGTGATAGTGCTCAACAAGGGAAAGCTTGTTTTCAGCGGCACGCCTGACGGGCTTTTCTCACAGGCAGAGCTGCTTCACCCAATAGGGCTCACCCCTCCGCTTCTTTTTCAGCTAAACCATCAGAGGCATTTAAGGACAGGCGAGCCCGAGGCTCCCCGCCCGCATACCATTGCGGAGGCAGCCTCGCGCTTTTTCCAAATAAAAAGCTGGCAGCAGCCCAAACGCTCTTTGGAAGCCGCGTCCCGCCACACTTCCAGCGCCGCAGCGGAAGCCGCGTTTCGCCCAACTTCCAGCGCCGCAGCGCAGGATGCGCGGGGTGAAAAGGCAACGGACTCCGCCAATCCGCAGGGGGAAAGTGCAGCTCCGATCACCCATCCTACCGCAGGCGCATTGCATGCCGGAACACTTCACATAGTATGCGTGGATAAAATGGCTCCCATAGAGCCGCTTTCGCTTAAAATCCCGCACGAAAACTCCGGCATATACGGAATGGCAGCGCAGGAGCTTGCAAGCCGCTCCAAGATGCACTTCCACCACCGCTTCCACGCCCTTGAGCACGCGCTCCTTAAAACAAGCATGGGAGAGGATTTCGTTCTCTACTCGGATACCGCGCTCTGCTCCCTTGTGGAAAAAAAGGCAAGGCAATTCTCAAAGGCAAGCGGGCTTTCAATACCAATAGTGCATTTGCATTCGCAGCAAAAGGGCGGCAAATGGGGAGGCAGCAACCTATAAAAACATCTCACGGGATAAGCACCCCATGGGGCAATGGCGAGCCGCTTCAAGGAATGCAGCTACTGCACACGCTACTGCGCAAGCCACTGCAAATACCACTGCAAAAGCTGCTGCAAAAAACGCTGCAAAAAATTCCCTCCCGCAGTCCACGCTTGCGGCCGAAGAGGAGGAAGAGGATTTTGACGCCCCCCAAGAGCAGCCGCGCCCAAGCGCCTCTTTTGAAAATGACGCGCGCGACATGAACATAGAGAAAATGATTCTTGTCCCCACATGGAAGGAAATGCTTTACGAGATGGTGCACTCGCAAAAGATTGACCCGTGGAACATTGACATTTCAAAGCTCACTTCCGGCTACATAGGGAAAATACAAAAACTCAAGCTTGAGGATTTGCGCATACCCGCAAACATAATACTCGCAGCATCAATACTGCTGCGCTTCAAGTCCGATTCTTTTTCAGTTGCCGAGGAAAGCCCGCAGGCAACCCTTGATGAGTACATGGAGGAATCGCAAGAGGGTTTGCCCCTCACAATAGAATCCCTTGAGCTGAAAAGCCGCATCCCCCCGCGCCGCCGGGTTACCTTGGAGGAGCTTGTGGGCGCGATGGAGGAGGCAATGCAGGCTGAAAAGAAAAGGGAAACAAAGGCATCCGAAATAAAAGTGCCGCAAATAATGAACATAGAGCTGCCGGGCTTTGACATAGAGGAAAAAATGGCAGAAGTTTACGAAAGCGTGCGCGCGGGTTCAAAGTCCGATGCGGAAGGATTTGTGCTTTTCTCAAGCCTAGTTGCAGGCAAAAGCTCCGAGCAGGTGATATATACCTTCCTCCCGCTTTTGCACCTTGTGCAGGATGAGCGCATCAGCATGCATCAGGAGGATTTTTTCAAGGAGATTTTCATAAGCTTAAAAGATGCAAACGGGAAAGCACTGGAAGGCAATGCAAATGCGCGCAGCCCAAAGGAAAAGCCCAACGGCAAAGGCGCGCATGCGCAAAGGAAAACCGGCATGGAAACCGAAGGCGCAATAGCAGTTGAAGGCTCATAGTTTTCAAGGGATTTTCATGGACGAGCAACTAAAAACAATTGAGGCGGCGCTTTTCATGAGCAGCCGCCCACTTACCGCTTTGGATCTTGGAAAGCTCATCGGGGTAGCAGCGCCCGGCTTTGTGGATGCAAAGGCAAAGGAGCTTATGGCAGAATACGAGAAGCTGGGCAGCTCCATAAAGGTCGCATGCGAAGGCGGGAAATACTACATGACTCTGCGAAGCGAATACGCAAAAGTTGCGCGGGATTTTGCAAAGGAGGCTGAGATAAGCAAGCACGCGCTCAAGACCCTTGCATACATAAACAAGTTCAACGGCATCACAAAGCGCGAGCTTTTCAGGAAACTTGGCAGCTCCATATATAACGACGTCGCAGAGCTTGCAGAAAAGGGCTTTGTGGAGCAAAAGCGCTTAGGTCGCTCAAAGTCCCTGCACACGACGCAGAAGTTCAGGGAGTATTTCCAAGGCGACCAACAACTCTAATTGGAATATGCTTCTTTTCTTTTCCTCACCCTGTAAAGTATCACGTCGTTTCCTCTCACTTCAAACACAATGCGGTAGCCAACCACTCTCTCACTGTAGCAGTTTGCCTCATGCTCAAGCGGCTTGGAAAGGCGGGGATTTTCTTTGAGCCTCTCAAGCTTTTTCTCAACAAGAAGCTTTACTGATTTGTCAAGCACCCGCAACTCTGCAAGGAACTTTGAAGTCGGGCAAAGCGCATATGCCATTTATTCGCCCCACAGCGCCTTTTTTAGCTGTGCTTCAGTATGAAGTTTAAGCTTACCGGAAGCAATTTGCGCCCGTGCCTTGCGTATATATTCCAAATCTTCCTCATCTTCCCTGCGGTTTTGCATGAGCTCGTATTTATTGTTGAGTTCCACAACTCCAAGGCGTATTGCTTCTGCCTTTGTTTTTGCCAGTCCCTGTCTAACTGCTTCGGCTAATATGCGGTCTATCAGCCCTTCGAATTTCATCGTGGAATACATTATTTCACCAAATTATTTTTTATATAATCAAATATATAATCATTTTGGTTGAACTTGCACCTTTTTTGCAAACAAAACACCTGCTTTTTAATTTCTTGTGGGACAAAGGTGGGTTGGTGGTAATATGGAAGAGCTTTCAAAAGACACGTTTTCAAAGGCAACCTCAAATGGCGTTGTTCTGGTGGATTTCTGGGCCCCATGGTGCGGCCCGTGCAAGATGCTCATGCCCACAATGGAAGCCCTCTCAACCGAAATGGCAGGCAAGCTTGAAATAAAAAAGGTGAACGTGGACGAGCAGCAGGAGCTTGCCTCACAATTTGGCATCTCAAGCATCCCAACTCTCATGCTTTTCAAGGACGGCAAGCCCATCACAACGCGCGTTGGGGGCTCAAGCAAGGACGCGCTTAAAAAATGGCTTGAGCCATTCGTGCAATAGGTGTGCTAATGGATTATACTGTCCCAAAAGGCATGCGCGATTTCCTTCCCGCGCAGATGCACACGCGCCTTGAAGTGATGCGCAAAATAGAGGATGTTTTCCGCACATTTGGCTACCTTCCCCTTTCAACTCCCGCAATAGAGAAGCTTGAGGTTCTCCAAAAAAAAGGCGGGGAGGAAATAGAGGGCCAGATATTCCAAATAGGTGGAGGGATGGGGCAGGGCGGGATGGGGCTGCGCTTTGACCTCACAGTCCCACTTTGCCGCGTGGTTGCCTCCAACTCCTTTCCCCTTCCCTTTAAGCGCTATTGCATAGCTCCCGTATGGAGAAGGGAGGAACCACAAAAAGGGCGCTTTAGGGAGTTCTATCAGGCAGACGTTGATATAGTGGGCTCACCCTCCCCGCGCTGCGAGGCCGAGCTTCTTGCATGCGCAAAATACGCGCTTTACCAGCTTGGCTTTAAAGCCCCAAAAATAATGCTCAACAACCGCCACGTGCTAAACGCGCTTGCGCAAAAGTTGCAAATACCCCAAGACAAGCACAATGCGATGTTCCGCACGCTTGACAAGATAGGAAAGCAGCCCATTGAAAAAATAAAAGAGGAAATGGTGCAAAAGGGCATTTCCCAGAAGGCTGCAGGCGGGCTTGAACAATTCATCTCCTTTAGCGGCACAAACGAAAAAACAATCTCATTTGTAAGGGAAACCCTAGGTGATGTTGCAAGCGAGGGCGCAGGCGAGCTTGAAGCGGTTGTTGCGGAATGCAAAAATTACGGCTTTGAGCCGCAAATATCCCTGTCCCTTGTCCGCGGCCTTGATTACTATACTGGAAGCGTGTTTGAAATTTCCGCATCCGACGAAATAGGCTCTGTTTCAGGAGGGGGAAGGTACGACCAAATGATAGGCACTTACGGCGCACCCTTGCCCGCAGTCGGAATCTCCCTTGGGATAGAGCGCCTCATAACGCTGCTTGAGGGGAAAAAAACCAGCCAAAAAAGCGCGGTTGCGCGGCTTTTTATTGCAAACGCAAAGCCCGAAGTTTTCCCCTACGCAATAGAAATCGCATGGGCGCTTCGCCAAAAAGGCATAAACTGCGAGGTTGATTTGCTTTCGCGCAATTTGCGCAAGCAGTTTGACTATGCAAACTCAAGCGGCGTTTGCTTCATTGCAATAGTCGGGGAAAAGGAAAGGGCAGCCAAAAAGCTCACGCTGCGCGACCTGCAAAGCGGGCAAGAGGAGCTTTGCACAGTTGATGAGGCAGCGGACAAAATACGCAATGATGCAAAATAAGCAAGAATGCAAAACAAGCAGGCGCGATAACTCAAGGCGCACGGGGTTGCATACGTGGCAAAGAACCCTTTTTGCGCTTTCAGGCCGGCACGGTGCAATGCGCGTAAAGTGAAACACATGGCAAAGAACTCAATTGGCAGGATAGACGAGCGCGGAAGGCTGATAGTGCCAGCCTCTTTTCGCGAAATGCTTAACCTTAAGCCCAACTCAAACGTTCTCCTTCTCCTTGATGACGAGAACAAGACAGTCTCAATAGTGCCCTTTGCCGCAATGGGCGAGGAACTGCACCATTTGCGCCTTGAAATGGCGGACGCGCCGGGAACCCTCTCAAAAATACTCCTTCTTCTTGCAAAAGAGGGCGCGGATCTGATATGGAGCGAATCCGCAAGCAGAATGCGCGGTCAATCCGCAACCTACGAGGCGCTCCTTGATTTCACTTGCTGCAAAAAAAAGCCCGCAATGCTTGAAAAGCTCCTTCTCTCGCAAAAGCTGGCAAAAAGCGTGCAGATAAAAAAACTGTAATTTCCGTTTTCAAATCAAAATAGCGAAAGCCTTAAATACCTGTTTCCCCATAAAATGGGTATATGGGAAAAAAGTGGGATACAGAAGAAAAGCTTTCTCCTCATCAGTAGGGCACCCCACGCCCTTTCCGTGCAGAGCGTGTTGTTTATGGCATTAGAATACAAACTATCGGATTGCGACCCGTCCTCCCTGCGCAAAAGCGCGCGCATAGGGGGGATTGCAGATAGCGTGCGGGAGATACTTTCAAATGTGAAAAGCAACGGCGACGAGGGAGTGCTCCTTTACGAGCGCAAGTTCGGCGGGATACAAACGCAGGCGCAAATGCGCATCCCAAAAAGGAAATTGGAAGAGGCAAAGGAATGCATCCCAAAAAAACTGCTTGCCGCCCTTGGGTTTGCAGCCAAAAACATACGGGAAGCCGCCCTTGCATCACTTCCGCAAGAAAAAACAATTGAAAACCAATATGCAAAAATAACACAAAAGCCCGTCCCAATAAAAAGCGCAGGAATCTACGCGCCCGGAGGAAAGGCAGCATACCCTTCCACCGTCCTTATGTGTGCAATCCCTGCAAAAGTTGCAGGCGTGGAAAAAACAATCTTGTGCTCCCCTTCCCCAACAAACGCAGTGCTTGCAGCATGCGCAATCGCAGGCATAAGGGAGGTTTATGCAATAGGGGGCGCACAGGCAATAGCTGCAATGGCGTATGGGACAAAAACAGTCCCCAAGGTGCAGAAAATAGCTGGCCCTGGGAACGCGTACGTTACAGAGGCAAAGCGCCAAGTGCGAAGCGAAAGCTGCGACATAGACATGCTCGCAGGCCCAACCGAAGTGCTCATAATAGCAGATGAAAGCGCAAACGCGCGCATAATCGCAGCAGACTGCCTTGCGCAGCTTGAGCACGGCGAAGATTCCATTGCAGTCGTGGTGTGCAAAAAGCAAATGGCAGCCGCAATAAAAAAGGAGGCTTTTTTGCAGGCAAAAACACTTCCCAGAAGCGCAATCCTTGAAAAATCACTGCAAAATCTTTTCCTGCTCACAACGGATTTTGAAAATTTGCGCCAGATTGCAAATTTTTCCAACGAGTTCGCCCCGGAGCACCTTGAGCTTCAAATGGAAAACCCTGCAACACTGCTGCCGCTGCTGCGCTACGCAGGCGCGATTTTCGCAGGCGTTAATTCCTGCGAGGCATTCGGGGACTACTGCGTTGGCTCAAACCACGTGCTGCCGACAGGGGGGAGCGCAAAATTCGCATGCGGGCTGTCCGTTTCCTCCTTCATGAAAACAATGGAAATAATAGAAGTGAAAAAGAGCGCCCTTGCGCAGCTTGCGCAAAACTCGGCGGAAATTGCAAATGCGGAAGGCCTGCAGGCGCACGCAAAAAGCGCGCTTGCAAGGGTGGAAAAATGAACCTGGCAGAAAAGCTTGCACGCAAAGAGGTTGCCCGGCTTAGCCCCTATGTGTGCGCACGCGATTTGTACAAAAATGGCAAAATAATGCTTGATGCGAACGAGAATTTGTTTGGCCCAAGCGTAGCGAAAGCGCCCTTTGGCATAGCGCTTAACCGCTACCCGGACTCAAGCCAAGGCGCGCTGCGCAAAGCGATTGCAAAATATGCAAAAGTGGAAGCTGAAAACATACTGGTTGGAAACGGTTCAGATGAGATAATAGACCTTGCAATGCGCACGTTTGTTTCCTCAGGGGAGAACATAATAAGCGTGGAGCCCGGCTACTCAATGTACGAAGTGTGCGCAAAGGCGCAGGGTGCAAATGTAAAACGCGTGCTTCTGGGCAAGGATTTCCGGCTTGATTCCAATGCGGTCTTGCAGGCCGTTGATGAAAAAACAAAAATTATTTTCATAGTTTCCCCAAACAGCCCGGTTGGCTGCGAAATGGAACTGGAGGCAATCCTCAAGCTTGTGCGCTCTGCACGCGCACTCGTATTTGTGGACGAGGCCTACATAGAGTTTGGCGGCATTTCGCTTGCGCAGGAAGTGCGAAAATACCCGAACCTGATAGTTTCGCGCACACTCTCAAAGGCATGGGGCTTGGCAGGCATACGCGTCGGATATGCCATTGCCTCAAAACAAGCCATATCCCTCATGCGCCGCATCAAGCCCCCATACAACGTGAATTCTCTCTCCGCTGCAATCGCGCTTGAAGCGGTTGCAAAAAATTCCGCAAGAATGCGCAAAAACGCTGAAAGAATACGCGGCGAGAGGGAAAAACTTGCAAAAAAACTCGCTGCGCTCGGGTTTTTTGTTTTCCCTTCGGTATGCAACTTCCTTCTTGTGCGCCCGCCCCAAACTTCCATTTCCGCAGGCAGGATGCAAAAGGCGCTTGCGCAAAAAGGCATAATAGTGCGCGACCGCTCAAACATGCCGCTTTTGCAAAACACATTCAGGATAACAATCGGCACCCAGGAACAGAATGCGCAGCTCGTGTCTGGGATAAAAAAGCTCATGGGCGCAAACTTTGACGCAGTGCTTTTTGACATGGACGGCGTGCTTGTGGACGTAAGTGCCTCTTATCGCGTTGCAATAGAAAAAGCCGCGAACAAGTATTTCCAAAAAACAGGCATGGACTGCAAAATTTTGCAAGCGGACGTTTCAAAAATAAAATCAATAAGCGGCTTCAACAACGACTGGGATGCAACCTATGCTCTTGTGAATGCGCAAAAGAGCTGCACAAGGGCGGAGGATGCGAAACCTCTAACTGAAAAGGAAAAGAAAAGCCCCCTCTACGCAGAACTCAGGGAATTTTTCCAAAACTTCTATCTGGGCGGCCTTATGCAAAAAGAAAAGCCGCTCATAAGCACCCGCACCTTAAACGCGCTGTGCGCCGCCGGCTTGCAAATGTGCCTAGTGACAGGCAGGCCGCGCAAAGAGGCGCAGTTCGCAATAGAAAATAACAAGTGGGAAAAATATTTCCCCAAAGGCAGCATTGTTGCCCTTGAAGACTGCGAATATGAAAAGCCAAACCCGGCCCCGCTTCTTCTTGCAATGAAAAAGCTGCGCGCAAAAAACCCGATTTACGTCGGGGACAGCATTTCGGACGTTGCAGCATGCAAAAGCGCAAGCTTGCGCTGCATAAGCGTGCGCAATGAAATAAAAGCGGATTTCAATGTGCCCGCCACTGATGATATCTTGGAGGTCCTTCTATGAGAAGCGCAAAAATACAAAGAAGCACAAAGGAAACGCAAATCTCCCTTGAGCTTAACCTTGATGGAAGCGGCGAAGCCTCAGTGCAAACCGGAATAGGTTTCCTTGACCACATGCTCATCTCCTTTGCAAGGCACGGCCTCTTTGACCTCACGCTCAGTGCAAAGGGCGACTTGGAAGTGGACCAGCACCACCTAGTGGAGGACGCTGGCATTTGCTTAGGCGAAGCCTTTTCGCAGGCGCTAGGGGACAAGAGGGGAATTTCACGCGCAGGCTCTTTCGTGTTCGCCTACCCGATGGACGAGACGCTCTCATGCGTTGCGCTTGATTTTGGCGGGCGCGCATTGCTGAACTTTGACGCTTGCTTTAAGCGTGAGTTTATCGGCGAGCTCCAATCCGACCTTGTAAGGGAGTTTTTCGCAGGCTTTGTGCAGGGGGCAAAGTGCAACCTTCACATACGCAATCTCTACGACGGGAACGACCACCACAAGTGCGAAGGGATTTTCAAGGGCTTTGCAAAAGCCCTTTCCCAAGCGGTTAGCGTGAGCAAGAACTCAGAAGGGAAAATTCCAAGCACAAAAGGGGTAATCTGATGGACACTTTGAAAATAGCAATACCGAACAAGGGAAGGTTGCGCGAGCCTTCGCTTGCGCTTCTTCGCGCCTCCGGGATAGAAATAGAGGAGCCCAACGGCTCGCTATTTGCAAAAAGCCCGGATGGGAGCGCAACAATACTCTTTGCGCGCGCAGACGACGTCCCAAAGTACGTAGAGAGCGGCGCTGCGGACTGCGGCATAACCGGCACGGACATGATAGAAGAGGCGGGCGCAAAAGTGCAGCAGCTCTGCTCCCTTGGCTTTGGCAAATGCAGGATTTCACTTGCTGCAAAAAAAGGCGCAACCCTGCGCTCCCTTGAGGGCAAGACAATCGCAACCCGCCTGCCAAATACCGCCTCCTCATTTTTTGCCTCAAAAGGCATGAAAATGAAAATCCTCAAGGTCGCAGGTGCAACAGAGCTCACCCCATACCTTGGGGTTGCGGACGCGATAGTTGACCAAGTGAGCACAGGCGCAACCCTTGCACTTCACGGCCTTTGCGAGCTTGAAAAAATAATGGATTCGCAGGCAGTGCTGATATGCTCCAAATCCTCAATGCAAAAGGCGGAGGAGCTTGCGCTCTCAATAAAGGGAGTGCTGCTTGCCGAAGAGAAAGCATATCTAATGCTCAACGTGGATGAGAAAAGCCTTGAGGCGGTTGCAAATTTGCTTGGCGGGATGAAATCCCCGACAATGATGCCATTGGCAGCAAAAGGAATGTATGCATTGCACTCTGTTGTTTTGCGCAGGGGCGTAAATTCGCTCATCTACAAGCTAAAAAAAGCAGGGGCAAGCGACATTCTGCTCCTCAACATTGAGCGTATAGTGAAGTGAGCGCATGGGAACAAACGCACCAACACAAGCCCGCAAGCGCGCAAAGCCCCAACGCGCAGGGCAAATGCTCAAGCGCGCTTTCATGCGCGCACAACGCATGCGCACAAAGCCAAAAATCGCAATAATTGACTATGGCGCAGGCAACATTGCAAGCGTGGCAAACGCGCTGGAAAAATGCGGCGCAAAAACAATTATCGCAAAAACGCCCGCAGCAATGGAAACCAGCGGTATTCAGACGCGAAAAGCAGCAACGCAAAACAGCGATGTGCAGGCGCAAAAGGGCGCAAAAACCTCTTCGGCTGCAAAGTTTGCCGCCTGCCTTCAAAAAGCGGACGCAATCGTGCTTCCGGGCGTGGGCTCCTTTTCATGCGCAAAAAACATTTCAAAAATACGCGCACCGCTTCTTGCCGCCATGGAAAAAAAGCCCTTTTTTGGCATTTGCCTTGGAATGCAGCTTCTCTTTTCCAATAGCGAGGAGGCAAAAGGAAGCGGGCTCGGAATTTTTGAAGGAAAAGTGCGCAGGCTAAAATGCAAAAAGCTTCCAAACGTGGGCTGGAGAAGCATAAGCATCAAGGGCAAAAGCCTCCTTTTTGCAGGCATAAAAAAACCGGTTTTTTATTTCTGCCACTCCTACGCAATAAGGGGGAGCAAACGCACAAGCGCGCTTTCATGCGCAGGCAGCGACAAGTTTGTTTGCGCGCTTGAAAAGGGAAACACTTTCGCAGTGCAGTTCCACCCTGAGAAAAGCGGCCCAAACGGGCTTAAGCTTTTGAGCAATTTCGTAAAGATAGTTCAAGGTGCGTCCAAATGCAGATAATACCGGCAATTGACATATTGGGGAAAAAATGCGTGCGCCTCACGCAAGGGGATTTCTCCCGCCCTAGGCAGTTTTCCGCCTCCCCAGCGGAAGTTGCGCGCACCTTTGTTTCCCAAGGCGCAGCCCTTGTGCACGTTGTTGATTTGGACGGGGCAAAAATGGGCAAACTGGCAAACTTTGACATCCTTGACCAGCTCAGCTACATCTGTCGCATGCAAATAGGCGGCGGGATACGCGACATGCAAGGCGTGAACAAGATACTCTCATTGGCGGCAACACCCATACTCTCAACCGCAGCACTTAACGAAAAATTCCTCCTTTCCCTTGCACCCATAAAAAGCAAAATCGCAATCGCAATAGACGCGCGCGAAGGAAAAGTCGCAACAGAGGGCTGGCTGAAAAACACGCAAATAGACGCACTTGAGTTTGCAAAAACCGCATCAAAATGCGCAGGCCGCATAATATTCACCCAAATCTCCCGCGACGGCACGCTGGAGGGGCCAGACATTGACGCGCTAAAGAAAATGAGGCAGGCTGTGAAAATAAAGCTCATTGCCTCAGGCGGCATTTCCTCTCTGGAGGATGTTCTGGAAGTGAAAAAAGCAGGCGCTGACGGCTGCATAATAGGAAAGGCGCTCTACATTGGCAAAATTGATTTGAAAGAGGCAATAAAAGCCGCAAAATAGTGCGGCACGTGCGCAGCAGGCAAGCTGCAAAAAAGGTTTTCACATGCAATACAAGAGAATAATCCCGTGCCTTGACGTGAAATGCGGCCAAGTAGTAAAAGGAAAGTCCTTCAGGCGCTTAGCGTATGCAGGGGATGCGCTCTCTTTGGCAAAAAAATACTGCGAGCAGGGAGCCGACGAGCTTGTTTTCCTTGACATCGCAGCGTCCGCGCAGGGGCGAAGCACATATTCGCGCCTCACGCGCAAAGTTGCGCAGGAAATTTTCATCCCTTTCACTGTGGGGGGCGGGATACGCACTCTTGAAGATGCCGCGCAAATCCTCCAAAACGGCGCTGACAAGATTTCCATCAACACTGCGGCAGTTGAAAACCCACTGCTCATCCCCCAGATAGCGGAAAAATTCGGCTCGCAGGCGGTTGTAGTTGCGATTGACGCAAAAAGAAATGCCAAGGGATGGTCTGTTTTCACGTACGGAGGAAGAAAAGATACTGGCATTGATGCAGTAAAATGGGCAAAAAAAGCAGCCTCCCTTGGGGCAGGCGAAATACTGCTCACCAGCATGGACCAAGACGGCACAAATTCAGGATACGACATTGCATTGAGTTCTGCGGTTTGCGCGGCGGCAAATATCCCGCTAATAGCTTCGGGGGGCGCGGGCAGCGCAAAAGACATTTGCTCAGTTTTCAAAGCCGGTGCGGATGCCGCACTCCTTGCAGGCATATTGCACAGGAACGAAACAACAATCCCGAGGCTGAAAAAACAAGTCGCAAGCGCGGGCATTCCCATGCGCACATGAGGCGAATTTATGAAATTTTCAAAGAAAAAAGCAAACGCATTTTCAAATTCCGTTGATTTTTCCAAGTGCAACGGGCTGGCGTGCGCAGTTGCGCAAAGCGCTTCAAAGGACGTTCTTATGGTTGCCTTTATGGACAAAAAGGCGCTTCTGCTCACGCTCACGACCGGCTTTATGCACTATTTTAGCAGAAGCAGAAAGCGCATTTGGAGAAAGGGCGAAGAAAGCGGCAACGTGCAGCAAGTGCTTGGCGTGAAAAAGGACTGCGACTCTGATGCGCTCCTCTTTACTGTACTGCAAAAAGGCCCAGCATGCCACACAGGGGAAAAAACCTGCTTTGGGAAGCCGCAATTTGATTTGCTCTCCCTGATGCAGCTAATAGAAGAAAGGAAAAAGAGCGCTCCAATGGGCTCTTACACAAAAAAGCTCCTGTGCAGCAAAAAGCTTGCAATCGCAAAGGTGCGCGAGGAGGCGGCAGAGCTAATAGAGGCAGCCCAAAAGAAAGGCAAAAAAGACATTGCATGGGAGGCATGCGATTTGCTCTTTCACGCCCTTGCGCTGGCAGGCGCGTGCGGCGTGCCATCTGCGCGCATAAACAGGGAGCTTGCAAGAAGGAACAATCCCAAAAAGGAAACAAATGCTTAAAAACCTCCAATCCCATCTACTAACGGAGTGCTTTTTATGGCAAAATCAGTTGACGAGATTACAAGCGATGCAATAGAAGATGGCGGTTATTTGTGCCTTTTATACTTTGACATGCACGCCTCCTCAGAGGAGCAGGTAAAGAACATAATGGTGGGCTTTATTGCAAAGCTCACAAAGGAGCCCGGCGTAATATACGCACTTGGGGAAATAGACAAGCCCATTGTGCACGACAATTTATTCTCCTCATCCGCAGAGGTAAAGCTGCTTGCGCATGATTTTGTAACCCTTACGCGCATATGCAGCTCTTACGCGCCCATCGGAATAGAAATACTGCGCCCGCACGAGCCAAAGCTCACCCTTGGGGACGTGCAGGAAGCGCTTCTCTCAATTTCCCAGTATTCGCAGAATTTCACAACCCACATCCTTGAAAAGGTGCTCTCCCCTGCAGAAAAGGCGGAGTATGCAAAGAAAATGCAGCAGCGAAGCGCAATAGGAAAGAGCCTTCTTGAGCGCAAGCATGAGCAGGGAAAAACAGTTCAAAAATAGTGGAAAAATGGCAAAAATGCTCTCTTCAAAAGTGAAAACAGGGATACCCGGATTGGACGAGCTTGCAGGCGGGGGCTTTAACAGGGGCAGCATATGCGCGGTAATAGGCCCAACCGGCTCAGGCAGGACAACCTTTGCGCTCCAATTCCTAGTAAAGGGGACAGAGGAAGGGGAGAACGGGCTTCTCATTTCCTTTGACCAGCAAAAGGGTAATTTCTTTGCAAACGCGCTCCCTTTTGGGTGGGATTTGCCGCAGCTTGAGCAGCAAAAGAAGTTCATTTTCATAGAATACCCCCAAAACGAGCTTGAGCACTTTGTTGAGCAGGAGGGTGCAATAAGGGATTTGATAGATTCCCTTGGGATACAGCGCGTTGCAATAGATTCCATCACTCCCTTTGCAGTGCTTTTCCCAGAAGCCGACGAGCGCATGCGCAACCTCATGAAGCTTGTGCAGGCGCTGCGCAAATGGAACGTTACGCTCCTTGTGAGCGCAGAGGACATTTCAACCATGCAGAGCATGCCGCGCTCCTCTTCAGGGATAGAGTCCTTTTCGGACGGCCTTATACATCTTACTTTTGAGCGCACCCAAGACGGCAGGCGCGTGCGCGCAATTGAAATAGTGAAGCTTCGCGGCTGCGCGCACCAGCACGGGGCTTTTGAGGCAAAGCTGGACTCAAGGGGCTTTTCCCTTGCAGGCTTTGAAACCCAAATGCAGGAGGCGGAAAAAGAGCGGCCCCTGCAAAATGAACAGCAGGATTCGCAGCCGCGCGCGCAAAAAAGGCGCAAAATACAATCGCAAAACGGGCTTGGGCAGCAAGAAGCGCAGCAGGAAAATGAGCAGCCCACCCAACCTCAGCCCAAAAAACTAAAAAAGGAAGATGGTTTCTGATGGCGGATTTTAGCGTAACCCCATGGGAGGCAAGCGGCGTAATAGACTATGACAAGCTCATTGCGCAGTTTGGCACAAAAAAAATAAGCCCTCTCCTTAAGGAGCGCATCTCAAGGGCAGCAGGGGAGCTGCACCCGATGCTTGCGCGGGACTATTTCTTTTCGCATCGCGACATGGACCTCATAGTGGATTCCCACGAAAAAAAGGAGGGCTTTTTCCTTTACACCGGCAGGGGCCCAAGCGGGCAGATGCACATCGGCCACCTCGTGCCTTTGGCATTCACAAAGTGGCTGCAGGACAAATTCAAATGCAACCTTTACATACAAATAACTGATGACGAGAAGTTCCTTGTGAAGCAGGGCATGCAATGGGAGGATACGCAAAAATATTCGCACGAGAACATCCTTGACATCATTGCAGTGGGCTTTGACCCCAAGCGAACTTTCATTTTCAAGGACTCCGAATATGTGCGCAACATTTACCCACTTATGCTTGCAATTGCAAAAAAAACAACCCTCAGCACTGCAAAAGCGGTTTTCGGCTTTACGGATTCCACCAACATAGGGCTGTCTTTTTACCCCTCCTACCAGATAGTGCCCACCTTTTTTGAAAAAAAGCGCTGCCTCATACCCTCCGCAATAGACCAGGACCCTTACTGGAGAATACAGCGCGACATTGCGCAAAGCCTTGGATATTTCAAAACAGCCGCAATGCACAGCAAGTTCCTCCCTCCCTTAAGCGGCATGGAGGGCAAAATGAGCTCAAGCGTTGCGCAAGGCGCAATATGGCTTACGGACGATGCAAAGGAAGTGAAAAGCAAGATAAACAAATACGCCTTCTCAGGGGGAAAAAGCAGCATTGAGGAGCACCGTAAGCTGGGTGGCAACCCCGAAATAGATGTCTCCTACCAATGGATGAAAATATTCTTTGAGCCTGACAATAAAAAACTGCAGGCATTGCATGACGAATACAAGAGCGGAAAACTCCTTAGCGGCGAAATGAAGGCCGCTCTCACAGAGAGGATAAACTCGTTTTTGCAGGCGCACAGGGAAAAAAGGGAAGAAGCGCGCGAAACAATAAAGGAATTCACGCACGAGGGCGCGCTTGCAACGCAGATGTGGGAGAAGCATTTTTAGGCGTTTTTCCCGATAGTTTTATAACCCTTGCAAAAGCAGCATCAACGGGTGCTCACATGGACGTTGTTGAAGGGTTGAAATACGCATTTGCCTCTTTCAGGGAGAAAAAACTTTATCCTTATTATTTTGCGCTGGCTGCAATCGCTTTGATGTTCCAACTCACCGCGCCGCTTGCAGGGCTGCTGCTCATAGTCCCCTATATGCTGGTGATTTTCTACATAAACGGAAAACTCACGCACTTTAAGCTCGTGCAGGAAAAGCTTGCCAGCGCACCCTATACCCTTGACCTCTTCATGCACTACACGCTCACCAACATAGTGCAGATGCTGCACGTCCTTTTCTTCTGGAGGGACAAGAAATGGCTGCTCATATACGCGCTCCCATTGGCGGGCTTTGCATACCTCCTTAGCACAATAGGGACAATAATGGCATCCGTATCAGGCACAACCGGCGCTGCCATGCGCGAAACTCTTGCAGCAACCCTTGCCACCAACATTTCCATGCTTGTGCCTCCGCTGGCGCTTCTGGCAATAGGCGCGGTGGCAACCATGATCGCATGGATATACCACCTTTATCGTATTGCTTTTATTGGACCAATAAAGCTGTGCGACCCGTCCCTTGATGCAGGGCTTTGCTCTCAGCGTTCATGGGAAATGACGCACAAAAAAGTGCTCAAGATTTTTCTCTACAACCTTGTGTTTGGAACATGCATCGTGGTCCTTATCGTGGCAATCAGCATTATCAGCGCCATCAGTGCCATTATTTTTGCGGGCTCATTCCAATTTGTGCAAAGCGCCTTAGCTACCCTTACCTATGGCCCAAGCGCATTTTTCCTTGTGTACCTTTACAAAGGGATAAAGGATGAGCCCGAGCCGCCCTTCAAAGGCGCACAACCCTCAAAAGCGCAGAGCCCGGGCTTTCCAATCTACGCTATCCCGTTTTTTGCCGCAATCCTCGGTATGAAGGCGCACATTAGCGCCTGCCAGTTCATCTCATTGCGGTGCAAGAGCCCGCCGGAAAAGAAATGTATCGCTCCTTTTTTGCGTCCGATGCCGGATATCCCAGAAAGCCTTTCCACCACGCGCCCCATGCTCTTTTTCCCGCCCACCAATTCCTTTCCTATTGAATGCGGAAGCGCAAAGCCCATGCTGTTGCCAAGCGTATATTCCTCCCCGTCGTAAAGCGCGCAAAACGCAATGTCAAAAAGTTTCCCTTCAAACCTGAAAAGCCCGCTTTCAATCCCTATCCCATAATCAGCCCCGCTTGTTTTCGCATATGCCTCTTTTGCGCGGTTTATCGCGCCTTTTATCGTCTGGCTGCCAAAGGGCTGCGCAGGCACCTTTGAGTCCGCCCCAACAGCAACAATCCTGATTTTTATTTTCGGGAAGACCCTCTTTAGCGCGCGGCGCGCACCCTCTATTTTTGTCCTGTTTTTTGACCCGATGCCAAGCACAAGGGGCGCAAGCCTTTTCCCGCGCGCATCAATTTTCCCTGCAGCTATGAGGCTGCTTGAAACCTTTTTGAAGTCCTCTCCGCAAAAATGCCCCACTTGCGCAAGTTCCAGTGCCGCAAGCCCGTTCTTTCGCCTCATGCTGTTTATGCGCAGCGCAGCAGCAAGCTTTTCACGCCCAAATGCAATGCGTTCAATGGACGCGTCCGTTGCAGCAGGACCTGCAAATTCCTCCAGCTTTACTATCTCAAACTTTCCTTTTGCGCATTTTTGCAAATATTCGCGCAGCGCGCGCTCCCTTTCCCGATATGGCGCAATGCCTTTTTTCCCCATGCGGGCTGCAAACGCATCGCTTGAAACCCCCACCACAAGCGAGCCGTTTTTAAGCGCTTCCAAAAGAAGCCTTTTGTGCCCCAAGTGCAAGCATGCAAACGTGCCTCCAACCGCGCATTTCATGAAGGGCTTTGGGACATTCGCATTTTAAACATTCCTGCGCATTTTATGCCGGTGCGCGCATGGTTTCCATATTCCTTCTCTTCTGGGGCAACATCCTTGTCCTTCTTGCAATTTCGCTTGCGGCAGGATGGGTCCTTGGAAAGCTGCTGCTTCGCATCGCGTCCTTTTTCGTGCGCAAAACAAGCACCACCCTTGACGACCGCATTTTTGAGGCAATAAAAACCCCTGTGGAATCCTTTCTTTTCCTTGCAATTTTCTACTTTTTCGTCCTTGAGCTTCCAAAATACGTGCAGGAGATAACCGACCTGTCAGCAGCAGCCGTGTTCCTTGAGCGCTACACGCTCGCGTTCCTCATCGTGATAATAACATACACCACAAGCAAGGTGGCAGGCGCGCTGCTGCGCTGGTATTACGAGGAAGGGAGCAAAAGCTCGCGCGTGAAGCTGGACGTTACCCTGATACCCTTCCTGCGCAAATTCTCGGAGCTTGCAATATATTTTGTGGGGCTTACCGCGGCTGTCGGGGCTGCCGGATTTGACGTAACCGGCCTTATAGCGCTCAGCAGCATTGTGGGGATTGTGATAGGCTTTGCATCGCAGGAAACCCTTGCAAATATTTTCGCAGGAATGGCGCTGCAGCTTGACCGCCCATACCACTATGGGGACTACGTGCGCTTTTCATTCGGAGGGGAAACCGCAAAAGTGAAAAAGATAGGCTTGTGCTCCACAATGCTTGAGGACTCAAACGGCGCGGCAATAATAATATCCAACTCGGAGCTTGCAAAACAGAGGCTTGTGAATTTTTCCTACCCAAGCAGCACTTTTGGCGCAAGCTTCCCTGCCGACGTGCCCCTTTCAACAGACTTGAAAAAGCTCCACGCGCATTTGCAGCAGGCGCTTGCGCAGGCAAACCCTACCGGCTATGAGCCTTCCTCCCTTAAGCTAAATGCAGGCCGCATAAAAGAGGCTTCCCTTGAGCTTTCAGTTTCCTACAGGGTGGCATGGTTCCCAAACTCCGCCCCAATACAGTTTTTGCTCAATGAAAAAATGCTTGAGTTTTTGAAAAAGGGCAGGAAATAAAGTGCGGCAGGAAATAAAGTGCAATCCACACTGGTGCCTAATCTGAAATCCTAAGCGCAGCCTTTTGCGCCTCTTCAACTATTTTTTCCTCATCAATTGTTAGCATTTTTCCTTCCTGCATTATTATTTGCCCGCCTATAATAACATCCATGACGTTCCCATCCATTGCCCCATACACGATTGCAGGGGCAATGCTGCGCAAGGGCGCAAGGGCAGCTGCCTTTTTATTTACAAGTATAAGGTCCGCAAGCTTCCCATCTTTCATTTCCCCCGCATCAACCCCAAGCGCAGCAGCGCCGTTTTTCGTTGCAAAAGAAAGCGCCTGCGCGGCGCTTATGACCGCAGCGTCCCACCTTGAGTGTTTTTGCAAAAGGGCCGCAAATTTCATGCTCTCAAGCATTGAAAGGGAATTGTTGCTTGCAGCCCCGTCCGTCCCGATGCACACGTTCGCGCCTTCGTGCATTAGCTCAGGCAGCGGGCACGTCCCACCTGATGCAAGCTTCATGTTGGATACCGGGCAGTGCGCAACCGAGGCTTTGCATTTTCCCAAAAGCGCAGCCTCCTGCCTTGTAATCCAGACGCAGTGCGCCGCAATTGTTTTTTCGCCCAAAATGCCAAGCGAGTGCGCGTATTCAATCGGCCTTTTCTTTTCCTGCTGCAAAATCCCAAACACCTCTTTTCTTGTCTCGGAAAGATGGATGTGGATGTGCGCATTGTATTTTTTTGCAAGCGACACGGATTGCACCAGCAGCTCCTTTGAGCACGTATAAGGCGCATGCGGGGCAAAGGAGCACCTCACCCTCCCGTTTGCCTTCCCGTCCCATTCCCTGAAAAACTTTTCCGCAATCCCAAGCTCGCTTTTCCTTTTCTTTTCATCCCCCAAATCTATCATCCCGTATCCCAAAAGAGCCCGCATGCCGCTTTTTGCGCACGCGCGCGCAACCGCATTCATGTGGAAATACATGTCATTGAAGCATGTGGTGCCCCCGCGCAGCATCTGCGCAATTGAGAGCATCGTGCCGGCATAAACCTCCGCCTCCCCCATTCTTTTTTCAGCAGGCCACACTCTTTCCTGTAGCCACTGCTGCAGCTGCATGTCATCCCCAATGCACCTAAGCAGCGATGTGCCGCTATGCGCATGCGCATTCACAAAGCCCGCAAGCAGCATTTTCCCCTTTGCATCAATTTTTTCGTGTCCAGCAGCGCTTATGCTGGGCGCAATTTTTGCTATCCTTTCCCCATCCACGAGGATGTCCGCAATTTTGCCGCTTTGCAAAGTCGCGCCCTTTATCACAATTCCCATGCTAAGAAATTAAAACCCCGCATTATTTAACTTATCGTGAAACTGGACGCGAATGCCGTAAGCGCCGGCTGCATTGCCCTTTGCATTGCAGGGCTGCTTCTGCTTTATTTTTTCAGCGAAACAACTTCCCGCACAACTCCGCTGGGCGCGAAGTTTTCCTCCCCGGGCGCAAGCGTGCAGTTTGAGGGCGCAATAGAAAAAATAACCCCAAAGCAAAGCGGCTGCACGATTTCCGTGTGCGGCTTTTCAGGCTGCATAGGCGTTTTTGCGGAGGAAACAACGGTGGATTGCAACATTCTGCATGTCGGGCAGGAACTTGCAATAGAGGGGCGGGTAAGGCAGGTGCAGGCAGGCTCAAAATTCGTGCAGGCTGAAAAGATAACGCTTGGCTAAAGGGGGTTTTTGGCTGGTTGAAATATTGGCGGTTTTTTCAGGCTTTCTTATAGGCGCACTCTCAGGGCTTCTTCCGGGCCTGCACTCCAACACAATCGCTTCCCTTGCAGCCGCAGGCTCGCCGGATGCAAGCTTCCTTTCATTCTTCATAATGGCGGTTTTTGCCTCGCACATCGCATTCTCGTTTTTCCCTGCAATTTTCATAGGCGCTCCAGATGAAAATACCGTGCAGTCCGTGCTTCCGGGGCACCGGCTCATGCGCGAGGGAAAAGGGCTTGTGGCTCTTTTGCACGTGTGCGCATGTCTTTGCATTGCGGCAATGCTTTCCCTTCTCCTTTTCCCCCTTGCCCTGCAGCTTATGCCCTTAATTTACTCCGCAATATCCCCGCACATGCTGCTCTTTCTTTTGGCCGCAAGCGCATTCCTTCTCATAAGCGAACGCAGCATTGGAAAAATCGCAAAGGCTTCCCTTGTGTTTCTCCTGTGCGGCTTTCTTGGAAGCCTCACGATGCAAACAGGGATGCGCGAGCCTCTCTTTTGCGTTTTCAGCGGCTTGTTTGCGGTCTCAGGGCTTATTTCAAGCCAAGGCTCCAGTGAAAAAATCCCTACCCAGCAGCCGCCCGCCCTTTCCTTTTCAAGCTGGAAATACGTCTTGGTTGGAATTGCGCTTGGCATGCTTTCCGACCTTTTCCCCGGAATTGCGGCTCCCGCGCAAATAGCGGTTTTTGCGTCCTTTTTCATCAAAATAGAAGACGCAATGCACTATCTGGCGCTTGTTTCCTCAATAGCAGCCTCGCACGCGGTATTTGCGCTCTCAGCCGCAATAGGATTTGGAAAGGCGCGCGAAGGCTCGCTTGCAATCGTGCAGCAAACCGCAGGAATAAGCATGCAGAACGCAGGCGCGCTTCTTGGAACATTTGCGCTGTGCCTTGGGCTAAGCGCGCTTCTCATCGTCCTGCTGCTGCGCTTTGCGCACAAAATAGACTTCAACATATTTTCGCGGCTGCGCATCCCGATAGTAATGTATCTTTTCGCAGTCTCTTTCATACTTGACGGGGCGCTTGGGGTATTTGTGCTTGCCCTCTCTTCCCTTCTTGGCACCCTGCCGCTTCTTCTTGGGGTAAGAAGGACGCACGTGATGGGCTGCATTATAGTGCCCTCAATGCTGCTGCTTGCCTAAACAGTTACAAAATGCGAAAAATAACCAGTAATAATTCAATTAGGATAAATTAGTTGGTTCGGTATGGCAAAGGTACGATAAACATCACTCATTCCGCCTTCAAGGATGTGCGTTCTGAAAACAATTCTCCACTTATATAACAGAACGACTGCGGCGGCTTGAAATTCGGCACTTTTGAATATGGGTCAAGCGGCTTAAGGAAATTCTGGATGCTCTGAATTTTGATTGCAAAAGCCTTTTTGCAGTCTTCATAATACCTGAAGAAAACCACCGGCAACCCGCTGGCGCAATCTTTATATTGTTTAGTGTGTCAGATTTGACACATGGCTAAGAAGATTCAGCTTGTTATCACGGATGATCAGTGGCGTCTGATAGAATCACTGCGTGGAAAAATGGGTGAGAGTGACGCGGATCTAATCAGGAACATTATGATATCCTGGTTATCTGAAAAATCATTTATAACTCTGCCTAGGGGCGACGATGGAAAGTTTTATTTTGTGGATTTATTCTGCGGTGCAGGCGGATTATCCAAAGGGTTGGAAATGGCAGGAATGACCTGCACTCTTGGGGTGGATTTTGACAAGCCAGCGACTCGCACATTTAAGTCGAATCATCCAAATTCCGCCATCTTCGATGACGATATAACCAAGCTCACGGATTCCAAATTGAAGGAACTCGTTGGAAACAAGAAAATACGTCTTGTCTGCGGCGGCCCGCCATGTCAAGGCATGTCTACTGTGGGAAAGGGAGACCCCAAGGATCCAAGGAACTTCCTGTTCAAGGAATTTGTGCGGATTGTTGGCATACTCAAGCCTGATTATGTACTTCTTGAGAACGTCACGGGCATGGTTGGGAGAAAGAATCAGAGCATAGTGGATGGGATAACCAGGGAATTTAAAAGCCTCGGCTATGGTCTGGCGGCCAGGGTGCTAACCGCCAGCCATTATGGAGTGCCGGAGCGAAGAAGAAGAACAGTATTCATGGGAAACAGGCTGGGCTATGCTACAAAATGGCCGGTTCAGACGCACGACGGAGTTCAGCCTGTAAAAACGGTCGGGGATGCCATCGGAAATCTTGCATCAGACGATGGCGAAATTTTCAATCATGATGTGGAATCTGCAAGGATTATGGATGAAACAGACTTGGCGAGGATCAAACATATTCCTGAAGGATGCGGAATAAGGTACGAAGAAGACGAAGAGGCATATCTCCCCAAGGCACTAAAAATGGGTGTTGATTGGAAAAAGATGGACGAGGGAAGGTTCAGACAAACAAAATACCAAAGGCTTGACAGAAAGGCGGCTTCGCCAACAATAATGACGGGCAGATATTCTTATTATCATCCTGTCGAACCGAGATTCATAACGGTCAGGGAAGCCGCGGCTGTTCAGAGCTTTCCAAATGACTTTGTGTTTGAAGGCACTATTTCGCAACAGTGGCGTCAGGTAGGCAACGCCGTGCCGCCACTCATGGCAAAAGCACTGGGCGAGGCT
>JAGVWK010000040.1 GCA_018304295.1 Microcaldota archaeon
TTTCTCAAAAAAGAAGTTGAAGGGAAAACAACACTTGTGCCGCATTCCACCGCAGCGGCTCCTCCTCCTTCCAATGCCTCCGAGAGCGAGCTGCGCGCAGAGCTTTACCGCACAATAATATCCCGCTACCAGAATTTCATAGAGGACAGCGAAAGCAAAAGCATTTCAGAGCTAAAAGAACTTGTAAAGCCACATGACAAGACAGTAATGGAGGTAAAGGTCGGCATCCTTGATTCCTTCCACCCTTACGTTTACGAGGAATCTTTCCTTGCAGCGGCGCAGCTTGCAATAAGCCACGTAAGCGCAATGCACATAATACCGCTCCCTCTTAACTTCTGGCTTTCCTTTGAGGACATGGAGAACCTAAAAGCTGCGGATAGCATAGACAGGGCGGTTTACCTCTGCTCAATACTGCGCTCCCTTGACAACGATAATGCGCGCGTATATATCGCAGACAACAAAAAGCCCTACATCCTCTTTGAGTTCAAGTCCCAATCCTACCTTATAGATTCTGATACGGGAAAAATAGCGGTTGCCCCAAACGCGCAGGAAGCGCTAAAAACAATAACCGACTCCAAGCTGCTCTACTGCTTCAGCGACAAAATCTACGAGGATTTGGCAGAGGGGCAATAGCCATTCAACGAAGGGCATCCAAATGTGGGTATAAGGATTAAAACCCTTGCATCCAAATATAAACACAATACTCCTAAAATTACCCATAAGCTGGTGCATATATGACAAACCTTAACAAATACGAAATAGCGCGCATAATAGGCGCGCGCGCAGTGCAGCTTGCAAATGGCGCCCCGCCTCTTATTGAGGTTTCCTCAGCACTGCCTGCAATAGATGTTGCAACCGCGGAGCTTGAGGCCGGGATAATACCTCTTGTAGTCCTCAGGTAAGCGGGCACGGTTTTCTTCCTACTTCAAAAAAGGCGCCTTCACAAGCGCAACCTGCCCAATGCTGCTATTTTGCCCCAGCATCACGCGCGTTTGCACATCAATTAGGAAAAAACCCGCATCATTCCCGTCGTTTTTTATTTGCACCCTGTATGCCTCCCTTCCAAAAACGCTCTCGTTTGCAACCCACTCATACCCTATGATGCTTGTGTAATTTTTCCCGCTGTTTTTTTCCCGTATGATTGCGCGCACTTCCCATCTCCAGCTCTCCTCCACCGCAAGCATCCATGGCGCGGACAAATAAAGCATGCCGCTTTGGGATGCGCTCATGTTGCCCTGCGAAGCCTCCCCTGCCGCCCTTGCACTTTTTTCAATGCAAAGCGCGCTCTTCCCGTCAGTGCCAATTACCAAGTACCCGCTGCAATAAGGGTCTTTGGACACCCAATACGTAACGTTAAGCGCGTTCTCTCCCGTCCTAACCTCGTACACATACTGCCCCTCCATTAGCAAAAGCTGCGCATTTTTTTGCAGTGGCGCCTCCTCGTACAAAAATTCAAATTGGGGCGTTGGGGAGGATGCGAAAAAATAGGCGAAAATAAGCGCATAAATCCCAATTGAAACAAGGAATATGCGCACATATGCGTTTTCCCATACGCCTTTTTTGCCTGCCTGCGCTGGCACAGCCTGTTTTTTCTTATTGTAAAGTGGCGCGAAAGCCGAATTTGCAGCCCATGCAAGCAGTTGCCGCATCCAACTTAGATGCGCAGCCTCTTTTCCGCTGCCTGCCTTTGAAGCCCCATCGCCAGGCTTCTCTCTTTCTCTCATCTGCCGCCTGCTTTGCGTTGAAAACTCCAGCCAGCCGCCGCTCATGGCATCCCTACACATAAGGAAAACAAGCCCTGCAAGAAAAAACACGGACCCGATAAGTATGCCTACAAGTGCGATGTCCATTTTCCCCCTTCCGGTTCTACTGCTTCTTTGCAATGCTCCCAAAGAGCGCATAAGGCTTTGAGCTTCTGCTTTCCAGCCTCTCAAAAACAACCTGCGATATTCTCATCCCCTCTTTTATGCTTATCGCAAACGGCGCAAAATTCACAATCTCAAGCACCTGATGGTTGTCAGAGCCCGGCTGCACAAGCGCGCTTGTGATGTGCACCGCAAGCCCCATCCTCGCATACCTGCTTCGCCCTTCAAGCGACCCCATAATGTCCGCAGGCAGCCTTATCCTCTCCTTTGTAATCCCAAGGCACATCTCTCCGGGCTCAAGCGTTATGCTTTTCTGCCTTATCTCCTTCATCGCGTCCTTAAATCCCACCCTTGACAAATCCACAGTCTTCCCTGCGTACTCCTCTTTGAAAACCCAAAACTTTCCATCCAGCGTCAAATCCACACCAGCAGGCCCTATGCTTTCCTCTTTTGGCATCGGGTCAATTTCCATGTGCCCTTTTTTTAAAAGCCGCTTTATGTCCTCATTGGAAAGAATCATGCATCCCATAGGAGCCGCAAGGTAAAAATAGGTTTGCACCAGAAAAGCCTTGCTCATAAGTAGCGTTTCGAGTGTGTCTGCAGGTGGATTTTTTTGACTGTCTGGGCAGGCACAGTTAAAGTCTTCGCTGGCACGGCAAAAGCCGTTCTTTTCAGATTGGGAAGGCACTCTCCGGCCGCCGTCTTTCATTGGCTTAATCTGCTTCTATCTTGCGATTTCCATTCCACGTATCTGCCTCATTTCCATCTCAAACACTCCTATTTATGATATATATCTATAGGTATAGGATTTATGATGTAGTTTTATATACCTTTAGGGGATGATTACAAAGGACAAGCATAAGAAGGAAGAACGAGGGATGCTTACAGTTTAAAAGAGATGGTGAAGCATGCAGAACATGGTAAGGTGCCCGCACTGCGGAAAGGAATTTGCTAACATTCTTTCCTGCACTCGCTGCGGATATAGCTGGGTTCCGAGGAGCAATCAACGCCCTACGGTCTGCCCCAATCCCAAATGCAAAAGCCCCTACTGGGACAAGCCACGCACAAGAAAAGTCAAACCAAAGGGGAAATAATATGGCTAACGGCTGCAAACTTGAATACGAGGGCAAAGAGCCAAAAGAAAGTATTCTGAAAAATACTCCTTCGGCAAAGCTAAGGCTATCTGAAGAGATACATGGCCAATCGTTGTCGAAATACCTTGAAAAAGAATGGATGAACAAGCTTATTTTTGGCGACAATCTTTCCATTTTGAAGAATTTATACGGCGACAAAAATATCTGTGGTCATGTGAGCCTGATTTACATAGACCCGCCGTTTTCCACCAAGCAGGAGTTCAAAACCCGCGAAGATGAGCAGGCTTATTTCGATTATCTTGTTGGCTCTGAGTTTGTGGAGTTCATAAGAAAACGCATTGTCCTTTTGCGTGAGCTTCTTTCTGATGATGGTTCAATGTATGTCCACCTAGACCAAAAAATGGGGCACTACATCAAGATAATTATGGATGAGGTTCTTGGCCAAGACAATTTCAGGAACGATATTACAAGGATAAAATGCAATCCCAAGAACTTCAGGCGGAAGGCATACGGCAACATAAAGGACGTAATTTATTTTTATTCCAAAGTGAACATGCAAGGCAACCACGTTATTTGGAATGATTACTTGCCGCCCTCTACGGACTCCGAACTCGAAACTCGCTTCCCCAAAATAGACAAAAATGGGCGGCGTTATGCGACTACCCCCATTCATGCAAAAGGGGAAACCAAAAACGGGGTCACGGGACAATTGTGGAAAGGAATGGCTCCGCCAAAAGGAAGGCACTGGCGTTATGCCCCAGACGAATTAACCCGACTTGACGAGCAGGGATTGATAGAATGGTCAAAAACAGACAACCCACGAAAGATAATTTATGCGGATGAATCGCTCGGCAAAAAAGTTCAGGACGTTTGGGAATACAAAGACAAAGGTGTCAATACCTCGCTTTATCCAACTGAAAAGAATGAGGAGCTTTTGGATTTCATAATAAACAACTCTTCCCGAAAGGGGGATTTGGTTCTTGACTGCTTCTGCGGCTCTGGGACGACATTGCACGCTGCAGAAAAGCTTGGGCGGCGTTGGATTGGGATAGATAATTCCAAAACTGCGATTGAAGCCACTAAGAAAAAGTTGCTGGGCTTGGAGAGTTGCCAACCGTTCAACCTCTATGAGTCTGTCTAAAGGCTCTTGAGAAATTCCTGTAGAACTAGAGAAGACATGATATTCCTGTCAGCGCCAACTATTTTTGGATAGACTCCTTTTTTGGTTGCCAGCCAAACATAACCGTCAATAACAGCTATTCTAATCGGCGTTCCATCTGTTCCTGATGCAATGCCAAACGCGTCTTTGAAGCCGCCGCCCTGCTCGCCTCCAGTGGTGGTCAGAAACTTTGCTTCCCCGACGATATAAGTTTCATTGGCTTTTATAACCAAATCAATTCCCTTTTCAAAATGGCAGCCAAGATGGGTATTTGCAAATGTGGCAAGTGCCTCATCACTTCCCACGAGGAACTTAATCCCAGTCTTTGAAACCAGCATATCTGCACCATTAACTGGCTGGTATCCAAGAGATTGCAGCCACGCCTTGAAGCGGTTTCCCATTTGCCTGTTTGTTTCTATCGGTCGTTCTGCTTCGCGGAGCATATCCTTAAAACTGCCAAAATCATATAGGCGTTGCCCTATTCTCGCCATTGTCTTTGGATTCTCGTCAATTGCAGTGGGTTTTGCCTTTAGGAAACCAACGTAGGAGTCCTTTACTGGAAAGACCTCGGAGTTAGCCAGTAGCAACTGGATAAGCTTCTTTGTTTCCTTCTTATCATATGCCTCTTTCAATATGGGGATTACACCCTTTGCGAGTGGCTGCGGTGGATTAGTGTCCATGCTGTAAACTTGTAAAAGTGAGTCCAAATACCCTGCTGCATTTGCGATTTTGATGCTTTTTGCAGTCCAAGAATTGACCATGCCTGAAGGATGGAAACAATCCTTAAAAACACATTTATGGGCAAGCCACCGGCATTATGTGCAAGATTGACTTCTTGAGCAAGGCTCACCGGAAAGTTGCGCTTGAAAAGATGGCTTAAGAATCCATGAACCTTGAATGCTGCGCAGACCATATTTTATTTGGCGTTTTTTTCACCCACGCGGCATATTTGCGTATGAACGCAAGCCTCTCCTCCAAATTCTTCTTTTTCTGCCTGCGCATCTCCCTGATGTCAAATTTCATGTTCCCACCAGCCTAGATAACAATGCATCTTTTACCTTTAAATCACTTGCATATTCACGTATCTTCCCAAGCAAAACGTGCTCTTTGAAAAGCTCGTAAAGGTAAACCGCATCCTCAATGTCCTTGTCGCTTCCAAGGAAAAGCTTGTATGCAATTTGCAGCTCAAATGGCGATATAAAGAGTTTTTTTCCATTGAGCAGCAGCATGTTTTTACCGCGCAGGGATTCCCTGTCCGCAAGGCTCTTTGACAGCTTGAATTCAATGTTGGGTATGAATGTTCCCACGGCTGCAAAACGCAACGCGCTCCCCTTTTTTATGTATTCCAAATAAGCGGTTGCGGCATCCTTTTCATTCAGGCATTCAAACCCCTCTTTCCCAAGCTCCAAAAAGAGCCTTGCAAACCCCTCTTTCCCGCAATCCAAAAACAATATGTCAACGTCTTCCGTATGCCTGCTTCTGCCAAAAACAATTGCAACGTATCCGGATACTATCACATGTTCCACGAAACATTTCTCAAGAATGCTGCAAAATGAAAATACGAACCTGTCAAGCGAATTCTCTTCCCTAGAAAACGTGATGTTTTTGCCGCGTATTTCCATTTCCATGCGTCCATAACTCAGTTAAGCTTTTAGAAGTTGCCCTTGGAATTTTTACAAGAGGGATTTTCCTGCTGGAGGGCAGCGACTACACATCTTCCATGCTCGTTATCCTAATTTCCATACTCATAAGCGCGCTCGCGCTTGGCATCGGGCACGCGTTCAACATAAAAAAACTGTGGTTTTTCGGCACTGAAGAGCTTGCGCAGGCAATAGTAAGCTCCGCATTGCTTGGGGTGCTCGCGCTCATTGTTTCCTCCCTGAGCGCAAGCTTGGTGGCTTTTGGCGCACAAGGCCCCTGCCAGCAGGATTCAACAACAATAGATTATGCGATTTGCAGCGTGCGCGAACAGTCCTCAAACGCGCTGGAAATTTCCCAGCTCGCATACAAGGCAAGCTCAATAAGCGGCTTTGCAGGCTCGCTACAAGTGCATTTAGGGATAGTTTCAAGCTCACCTTTTTCCTCCCTCTCCTTTTCATCCGAGGAACTTTTCCATACTGGCTCCAATTTTTCCCTCCTGTATTCCGCCGCAAGCTCGCAGGAAAGCGCGCTTTCGCTTATCTCCTCAAAAGCGCTTGTGCTGTTTTTCCCCGCAGGGCTTTTTCTGCGCTCTTTTTTTGCAACAAGAAAGGCGGGTGCCGCAATAATGGCGCTTTGCGTTTCCCTCTACGTTTTCCTTCCGCTGCTCCTTGCAACCCTTCTCTCCTCTTTTTCAGGCAATGCGCACTTTGAGGAAGCCCGCCTTTCCCTTTCGGAATATTATGCCCGCTTTTCCTTTTTGCCCCAAACGGATTTTGAAAAGGAAGCATCCCTAAAAGACACCGTAAATTCTCTTGCGCAGGGCGACTTTGCATCCCAAACGGACCTTCTTTTCAAGCCACTGGGTGCATATTTGGGGCAGGCGTTCAATTCCCTTGTGCTCTTTCCTGCAATCTCCATTGTTATCTGCCTTGTGCTTGCCCGCGAGCTTTACATCGGGCTCTCAAGCCCGCTTGTTTTTTGGAGGGATGCATAAAATGGAAAACCGCGCAATCACAATAGGCTGCATCGGAGCAGGCGCGCTATCGCTCCTATACGCCGCACTCTCCTCCTCTCCATACGCCGCAATAATCTCCTCGTTTTTCTTTTTTGCTTCCCTGCTCATATGGAAATACGGATACATACTCATCCCGCCCATATGCTCGCTTTTTGGCATACGCGCGCAGGCGCACGGCTTTGAGCTTTCCTTACAACAGGATGCAATAATTTCCCAAGAAGGAAGCGATTTTGTTGCAAGCGCATATCTTGAGCTTCAAATGCCGCATTCCCTTTCCGACAAGCCCCCCGAAGAGGCAGCAGCATACTGCAAATCCTTTGAGGCCGCGCTATGCTCCCTTAAGGCGCCCTGCCAATTTTCCCTGCTGCTCTCAAACCTTGACCTCTCAGGCGAGCTTGAAAGCATAAAGGCGCGCCGCTCAATGGCGGAGTCCAAGCTTGCTTCGCTTTTAAGCTCAAAAGACCCCTTAAATTCCGCCCAAAGCGCGCTTCTTAAGCGCGAAATAGCGATGTGGAACCGCTTATTTTCCAAGCTCACAAGCGGCTCAATGCCAATGGAGGTGCTTTTTTATGCGCTCACAAGCGCGCGTGGCGCAAGCAGGCAGGAGGCGCTAACGCGCCTTTCTTCGCAGGCGCTTGAAATCTCGGCGGCGCTCTCAAGCTCGCTTAACGTGGGCGCGCGCAGGCTAAGCGCGGAGCAGCTTGCGCTTTGCATCCCGCTGTCGCGGCGCATCCCGCCAACAAAAGATGCAATGCGCGATTCCCTATGGTAGAATTTTCCATGTCATGCTTCCAAAAAACCGGTGAAAAAATGCTCTCAAAAATAACAAGCGATGCATTTGCAAGCCGCATGTTCCTGCTACATCCGGCAGAGCCTCCTGCGCGCTTTTTGCTCTCTTCCCCAACGCAGGGAATCTACATGGGCAAAACAAGGCTTCTGCATGCGCCCTTCTTCTGGTCCCCAAAGAAAACAATTAACCCGCATATGTGCGTAGTGGGCATATCAGGAAGCGGCAAATCCTACTTTTTAAAGTCCTTTCTCACCCGCTGCCGGCTTATTTGGGGCACAGGCGCTCTCATACTGGACTGGGCGGGCGAATACAACACGTGGGTGCGCCAAGCAGGCGGCAACGTTGTTGAGCTTGGCAGGCATTGCGGCATAAACGTGCTCTCCTGCCCAAAAGAAAAGCGGCAGGAGAGGAAAAGGGAACTTCTTGATGCGCTTGAGATGCTCACGGATTTGGGCAAATACCCCCAGCAGCGCATCCTCTATTCCAATGCAATAGACGCAGCCTACTCAAGGGAGAGCGACCCGACACTGTTTTCCGTGTACAAGCTGCTGCTTAAAAAATGCAAGGGAAATGACCACGATGCGCTCCAGGCAGCATTCCGCCTTGGAGAGCTCGTGGTTGCAGGAGGGGGGCTTTTCTCCCCTGTGCGCAGCATAAGCATGGACGAGCTCACAGTAGGGCTCGTATGCCTTGATTTGCATTCCCTCCCAAGCGAAGCAGCCCGCTCCATTGTGGCGCTTTTCACGCTCTCTTTTGTAAAGGAGCAGATGCGCAGCACAAAATACGACGAAAGCGGAATAAAGCTCTGGATAGTTGCGGACGAGGCGTGGAAAATAGCGCAGGACGAGCGCAGCGACCTCATCAACATTGTGCGCGAAGGGCGCAAATACAGCTTTGGCCTGATAGTTGCGTCCCAAAACCCCACAGATGTCCATAGCACGATTTTTTCCAACGCAGGCACAATGGTGATAATGCGCCTTGCGCTTGCGCAGCACCGCTCTTACGTGCAGGAGTCCTTGCGGTATTCCGGCGAAATAGCATCCGCAATAGGGAACTTTTCCGTGGGCGAGGCTGCGGTGCACATGGTTTTCTCTTCCCAGCAGCATTTTTCCTCAAGCACTTTCGTGCTTGGCAAAATAGACGGCGAGGAGCCGCTTCTTTCCGTGCGGCTTAGGGGTGGTAAAATGGATTTGGAGCTTGACCGCGAAACCTTTGTGCGCTCCCTTGTGCGCTTTGGGCTTTCGGACGCGCAGGTGGCGCAAGTGAACTCGGAGTTTGAGCGCGCGGATTACGTGCTTGATGTTTTTTCCTTTGTGTCCCTTCTTGAAAAATTCGGCTTTGGCCGCTCCCTTGTGGTTTCTTTCCTCCGCGAACTTGGCATAAAAGATGCCAGCATCGCGGGCATATACGCGCAGCTTGAAATGCGCAAAATGGGCTCTGAGGCTGATAAAATAGCAAGGCTGGTGGTTTCGGATGCTGAAATTGCTTAGAAAACAAAATGCAAAAACCCAAGGCGTTGCGCTCGGCTCGTTTTCCCTTGCCGGCAGGCGCAAAAAAGGAACGCAGAAGCTCGCAGGCGAGCTTGCGGCACTGGGCTTTGCATCAATTGAGGAAAAAGGCGATTCCCTTGAGGTTACCATTGTGCAGGGCGAAGACATAGACGGCAAGCCGCACCTGTTTTTCCGCTATTCCTTTGGCAAAGCATCCATTTTGTGCGAATACAGCCTTCCCGCAGGCACAAGCCCAAGGGGGCGCAAAATGGAGTGCCTGCGCGAGCTTTTTGACATACTGTGCGCGGCGGATTTTTTCCAGCCTTCAAGCGCGCACCTTTTTGCCTCTGTTTCAGGAATAATTTCTGACGGATGCGAGCTTATAAGCGCGGATGCAACAAGGCTTGCGAACACGTGCGCAAAGCTTGAAGAGGAAAATTCCAGCCTTCGCAAAAAATGCGACCTGCTGCTTGCCTCAAGCGAAAAAAACGAGCTTGCGGCGCGCGCCCAATCCCTGCGCAACGCCTCCCTGTCCGAGCGAGTTGCCATGCTTGAGGGGCCCTCCTTGCAAACGCTCAGCGAAGAGCTCTACGAATGGATACGGGCGCACGGTGGCATGATAGACGTGCGCGAATTTGCGCGCCAGCACAACATAAGCCCCTCGCGCGTTGAGGAGGGCATAGACAACCTGCTAAAAGTTGGTTACATTGGGCGAAAAAGGGACTAAAATTAAAAAAGGCGACAGTGGCAAAAATGCCGCCATTGGCGAAAATGCCGCCCATCACAAGAGCCACGGCACCATGCACTTTAAAATATTGGTGCACAAAAGCATGCAGCGCGAATACGAGATAAAAAAGAGGCGCACAGGCGCGTTCTTGCCCCTCGCAGCAGCGCTTTCAAAGTTGGTAAAATGGCGCTTGTAACTATTTCCTTTTCAGACTTGCAGGGCTTTGTGCGCATGCAGCGCGAAAACCTTGACGGCTCCCTCGCAGCAATAGGCGTGCCCCTTGAAAAGTTTGAAGGGGACGAGGTTTGCGTGGAAATAACCCCCAACCGCCCTGATTTGCTTTCGGTTGAAGGGCTGGGAAGGGCGCTTGCAAGCTTTTCAGGAAGAGCACCTCCCTCTTATGCAGTAAAGCCAAGTGGAATAAAGGCAACAATAGACCCTTCAGTGCGGGACATCCGCCCCTTTGTTGGCTTTGCGCTTGTGCGCAACGTGTGCGTTACTGATGCGCTTGTGAAAAGCATGATGCAGCTGCAGGAGAAATTGCACGACACAATGGGCAGGAAAAGGAAGAAAGTCGCAATAGGGCTGCACGATGCGGGCAAAGTGTCCCCTCCCTTCCGCTATGTCGCGCTTCCCCAAGATGCGCTCTCTTTTGTGCCTCTTGACTCAAATGAAAAAATGACCTTTGCGCAAATACTTCAAAAGCACCCGAAAGGAAAGGAGTTTGCGCACCTTGTAGGCGCCCTCTGCCCAGTAATACTTGATTCGCAGCAGAACGTGCTCTCATTCCCTCCCATAATAAACGGCGAGCTAACGCGCGTGGATGAGCGCACAAAAAACATCCTCATAGACGCAACTGGCAGCAGTGCGGGCGCCGTTTGTTCCGCAATAAGCATAATCGCAGCCGCGCTTGCAGACAGGGGCGGGCAGGTTTTTTCAGTGCAGATAGGCGCAAAGGAATACCCTGTTTTGCAAAGCTCCAAAAGAAGGCTTCCCCTTGCAGCAGCAAAAAAACTGCTTGGAATAGAACTTTCAAAAAAAGACGCGCAAAAGATGCTCCTTAAGCTCGGGCATTCCATGCAGGGCGATTTTGTGCTTGTGCCTGCGTTTCGCGCGGACATAATGGACGACGTGGACCTCATAGAGGACATTGCAATAGCATACGGCTACAACAACTTTGAGCCCTCCATGCCTTCCTTTGCATCGGTTGGCAAAAGCGTCCCTTCTTCACCGCTGCACGAGCTGCTTGTCGGGCTTGGGTTTTTGGAGGCAAACAGCTGGCTGCTTTCAAACAAGCAGCTGCTCTCAAAGGCAAACATAAGCGCCCAAGATGCGCCGAAAATATCCAACCCTCTCACATCCGATTTCACTCTTGTGCGCCCCTCAATATTGCAAAACGCGCTTGCAGCGCTCTCAGAGAGCAAAAATGAAAAGCTGCCCCAAAAGCTATACGAGCTTGGGACAGTTGCAAACCCCTCCCAAAAAGAGCACCTGTGCGCGGCAATAACGCACCCAAAAGCATCCTTCTCCGAAATAAAATCCATTTTTGAATGCATAAAGCGCGAGCTTATGCCAGAACTTTCAACGGAGCCTGCGGAATATGCGCCCTTCATAAAAGGCAGATGCGCAGCAATTTTGAAAGACGGAAAAACAATAGGATATTTTGGCGAAATTTCCCCTTCTGTGCTTGAAAGCTTCTCCCTTGAGCAGCCCGTGTGCGCGCTTGAGATGGAAGCAAGCTAATACTGTTTTTTGAAGCGCTACGTTCCACACGGATCGGTATTGTCCAAAGTGCGGCAATAAGGCATGTCTGAGCAGCATAGATCCAAATCACCATAACAAAGTCCGAGTGGCACATAATCACAGCACATTGGGCTGCTGTCTCCAACATATCTGCAATCGTTCCCGCATAGCATGAATCCAGCATTACATCCTCCGCCATCAGCACTGCAGCTTATTCCCGGATATATAATGCTCAAAATAGGCTGGGAAACAGACGTTATAAGTATCCCAAAGAGCGCGCCTGTGAGGGATGCGGTTGCCCAC
>JAGVWK010000019.1 GCA_018304295.1 Microcaldota archaeon
TCCGCGGCAAGGGGCTTGGCTGCAAAATACTGAGTGCGGCAAAATCTGTTGCGCGCATGCACAACTGCAAATTCCTGCGCGTGGATACCTACGCAAAATTCACAAGCCGCAAATTCTACCTCTCCTGCGGCTTTGCAAAATGCGGGCGCGTGAAAAACTACAATGAGCTTGAAGACGACCAGGTTTTCCTGTGGAAGAAACTATAGCTTAAATTTCAAGCACGTTAAGCACGGAATTCATTTCTCGCACTGTTTTGAGTACAAGCAGTGCGCTTTTCCTCCCAAGCTTCCTAATTTTTGCCTTTCCATCCGCCCAGCACACAAGGTTGCAGCAGTGCAGCATCACGTGCGGCGCATTGAAGTCATCGTTCATGTTGTATTCAAAGCATTCAAGCGCATCCTTCCCCTTTCTTTTTGCAGCCGCAAGCTCACGGGCATTTTCGGCATATGCGCCCTTTTGCGCGGCTTTTTCCACCCTCCTTAGCGCAGTTCCAACGCGCCTCACGTATTGCGCAATCCTTTCCATTCTTGCAAGCGTGAAATTCATCCTTCTGCGGTAATGCACAGAAAGAAGCGCTGCGCGCACCTCGCGCGCGGAATAGCCCCTTTGCAGCAAATCCGCAAGCACAATTACGTTCCCCTTTGACTTGCTCATCTTTTTTCCATTAAGCAGCAGGTGCTTAACGTGCATCCAGTAGCGCACAAAACCCTTGCCTGTGGCGCATTTTGCAACCGCAATCTCGTTCTCATGGTGGGAAAACACGTTGTCCGTGCCGCCCATGTGTATGTCAAACTCCTCCCCAAGGTATTTCATTGACATCGCAGGGCACTCAATGTTCCACGCGGGCCTTCCGTACCCAAGAGGGGTGTTCCAGCATGCACCAGAACCATTTGCCCTGCACTTTATCCATAATATAAAGTCCCCTGCCTCATGCTGCCAGTAATCTTGCCTTGAGATTTTCTTTTTGGCTTTCATGACAGGGGAAAAATGCGAAAGCTTCCCATACAAGCCAAACTTTGAAATGTCAAAGTAAACATCCCCCTTTTCGTCTTTATACGCATGCCCTTTGCGCAGCAATTTTTGCGCCAGCCTTGCCATTCCCAAAACATGTTCGCTTGCGCGCGGGTATGCTTGCGCATCAAGGCAGCCAAGGCTTCTCTTCTCTTTCAAAAACACCTTTTCATATTTGCGCGCGAGCCTTTTCCAGCCCACTCCCTTCTTTTTCGCCTCGCGCAGCACAATGTCGTCAAGGTCGGTGATGTTCATCACATGCCTTATTTTCCAGCCGCAGTGCCCAAGGTATCTCCTGATAACGTCTTCCCACACATACGTGCGGTAATTGCCTATGTGCGGGGGCGCATACACTGTCGGACCGCACGTATAGAATCCGACAGTTTTGCCTTTAGGCAGGAACCTCTCTTTGCTTCTGCTGTAGGTATTGAACAGTTTCATTTTGTCTCACAGTTTCATCCTGTTAAATTCAAGCGCGCCTATTGCCGCTGCAACAATGTTAAAAAGCCAGAGAACTCCCAAATCAAAAAGCAGCCCATAATGGGTTGCCCCAAGCATTACCGCGCGCAGCGCATCCACTCCGTAAGTAACGGGATTTGCCTGCGTAACAAACTGCAGATATGCGGGCAAATTTTCAAGGGGGAAAAACGCGCCTGAAAGTATGAAAAGCGGCCATATCACAAATGATATTATGAGGTTGAAACCGTCGGGGCTTTTCATCCTTGCCCCTATTATGAGCCCAAGGGAGGTAATTCCAACGGAGAGCGTGAAAATCACAAAGAGCGCCTGCAGGAAAATGACGGGCGAAACCTCCACTCCTGCAATAAGCATCCCTATCACGACTATTATGGCGCCTTCAATGAGCGAGATGGTTACCCCTCCGGCAGCCTTCCCTGCAAAAACGCTTGCGCGCGAAAGCGGTGCAACAAGCACCTCTTTGAAAAAATCAAGCTTCTTGTCCCACACAAGATATACGCCGTAAAACATGGACGCGAAAAGCGTTGCCATTGCAACGGTGCCGGGGAACACAAACTGCTGGTAATTGTACCCTCCTATGTCCACGTTCGCCCCAAGCCCGCCCCCGAATGCGACCATCCACAAAAGCGGAGTGAAAATGGCGCCCATTATCCTCTCGCGCTCGCGAAGAAATACCTTGAATTCGCGCAGCCACACCCCGTGCATCCCGTCAAGTTCTTTTTGCCAGCTCATGCCCATCACTGTTTTCAACTAGTCGTTTTTATTCACGTTCGCAACCCGTGTCCAGTAATCCCCTGCCGCCTCTTCCTCGCGTATGCTCTTTCCGGTGTATTTTATGAAAACGTCGTTGAGGCTTGCGGGGCGCACATCCACGCTTTCAACCGCGCCCGCCTTCCCAAGCAGCTTCTGCAGGTTCTTTCCGGCATCCTTCATTGTTATTGCAAACCGCCCGTCCTTTTTTTCTATGCCGCGCACAAAGGGAAGCGCCCTTACTTTTTTCTCGTCAATGCTCTTTGCCTGCACGTAAACCACGTCCCCGCCCATCTGCGCCTTGAGTTTTGAAGGGGTTTCAAGCGCAATCTTTTTCCCATGGTCAATTATGCACACGCGGTCGGCAAGCGCGTCCGCCTCCTCCATGTAGTGCGTTGTGAGCACGACCGTCATCTGTATTTCCTGCGCAAGCCTTTCTATGTAGCCCCACATGTGCTCGCGCGTCTGCGGGTCAAGGCCGGTTGTCGGCTCATCCAAAAACAGCACTGCCGGGCGGTGTATGAGTGCGCGCGCGATTTCCAGCCTCTTGCGCATGCCGCCGGAATAGGTTTTTACCAAGTCATCCGCCCGCTCCTCAAGCTCCACAAGGGAAAACGCCTCCTCTATCCTTTTCTGCCTCACCGCCTGCTCCACGCCATACAGCATGCAATGCAGCTGCAAATTCTCCCTCGCAGTGAGCAAATCATCAACAGAGGGCTGCTGGAACACTATGCCTATTGACCTCCTTACCTGTTGCTTTTGCGCGCGTATGTCAAAGCCGTTTATTTTCGCGCTGCCGGAAGTGGGCTCAATTATGCAGCACAGCATGGAAAGCGTTGTTGTTTTTCCCGCCCCGTTTGGCCCCAAAAGCCCGAATATCTCCCCTTTCTCAACCTCTATGCTAAGGGAATCCACCGCAGTAAGGCTGCCGTATCTTTTTGTAAGGTTCTCAATTACGATGCTCATATGGCGCACATCCTGCTATAACGCAGTGATAAATGGGGTGCAAGCAATATAAATTTGACCCGCAATTTCCCATCATGGAAAAAATGACCACCATGCAGCAGCTTAGGGAAAAAAGCGAAAAAGGCAGCCTTGTTGCGCTCTTTTATGCATCATGGTGTCCATATTGCAGGGCGTTCCTCCCGATATTTGATGCGCACGATGGAAAAACCAAAGTCCCGCTGCTCAAGGTGCAGATAGACGAGGAGGAAAACCCGATGTGGGACGAGTTTTCCATAAATGCCGTCCCAACGCTCATATTTTTCAGGGACGGGAAGGTTTTTGCGCGCGCGGACGCAAAGCCGGGCATCGGGCTTAAGGAAAACGACCTCAATGAACTGCTAAAAAAGGTGTGAACATGTATGAATCGCAGGAACTTGAATTCAAAAACATCCACGAAGCCGCTTCCGAAATAAGGAAAATAGACGTATCCGAGGAATGCGTGCGCATAATGTCCAAAAAGGCGGTCTTTTTGTGCATAAAGCTGCACAATGTGCGCAACGCTGTCGCAAACATACTCAAGCAGGAGATGATTTCCGCAAAAGGGGATGCGACCGTTTCCCAATACACCGTGAATTGCGCAAAGGAAAATACGGACGTGCTTCTCATGGGCACGCTTTCCCAGTACCTTTGCCTTATTTCCAAAATGAGGCTTCAGGGCTATTACATGGGCGAGAAAAAAGCAGAGTACGACGCAGTTGCCTCTGACATTGAAAAGATTTTAAAACCCCGGCTGCAAAAGAAATGAACGGGTGGGTATTATGGATGCAAAAAAACTCTTTAGTGTGAATTCTTTGCTTTTGCTTCTGGGCTTTGTGCTGGTTGTTGCAATCGCGGACAACATCCAGATATTTCGGCTTTGGGAAACAAATGCCGCCTCAAGCAACCAGTATTTCACGCTTGTGCAGCTCTTTGGGCCCACAATAGGCGCTTTCCTTGGCCCCCTTCTGGGAGCGGGAGTCGTGCTTGTCGCTGAAATGTTCTCATTCATATTCAACGCAAAGGAATTCACGCTGCTTAACGTGGTGCGCCTTTCCCCCATGCTCTTTGCGGCTGCGTATTTCGCGCTCTATGCTAAAAAGTCAAAAATAGGCGCGCTTGCGCCCCTTGCTTGCGCTGCGCTTTTCATAATGCACCCTGTGGGCGCGCAGGCATGGCCGTTTGCGCTTTTCTGGCTCATTCCCCTTGCGGCAACAATACTCCCGAACAATTTGCTGCTTCGCAGCTACGGGGCGACCTTCAGCGCGCACGCGATAGGCGGCGTGCTTTGGATATACACAATTCCCACAACGCCCGCATACTGGATTGCGCTCATCCCAGTTGTGCTTGTTGAGCGCAGCGTGTTTGCAGCAGGGATATCCGCAAGCTACTATGCGCTTTCCACAATAGCGGCAAAGCTTCCATTTGTGCAAAAGAGCGCGCTTGTGGCGGTTGAAAAGAAGTATGCGCTCTGATTTTCTTTTTTATTTTCCTTATTTTTCCGGCTCTCTGCTCGCAAAAGGCAATGCCTTTCTTTTTTATTCCTCCTATTATTCAAACCACATGGCATAAAAATAACGCACGCAAAAACCACCTATGAGTGAAATTACCAGCCCCGAAGCAGGCGTTCTTTTCAAGGCACTGGAAAAATCATTTTCCTCAGTCTCCCTTGCCATTTTCAAAAAGGGCATAGGGCACCTGCAAACACATTCCGATTTCCTTTCGGCGTATATCTCGCCCCAGAAAAAATCAAAAAGCTGCTTCAGCGGCTCGGAGGTTTTCTTCTCTGCCCCATATTCCCCAAAGGCAAAATTCATGGCTCTTGAGGAAAAGAACAAGGCGCGTTCCAAATTCTCAATAAACGACATAAAAGACATAGATTCTCTTGCAAGGGCGCTTGCGGAAAATGCGGTTTATTGCGGCAGCAAGATAATCGGCAACTGCGGGCACGTCCATTCTTCAGATAACGTATCAGATTCGTTCTACGTTTACCTGTCGCACGACATATTGAAATCCGAATACATAGCTTTTTGCGAGCTTACGATAAACTCCAAGCATCTTTTTGGCTGCTCATCAACGGGTGAAACGGAATTCTGCATCAATGCGACTGAAACCTACAGGGCGACCCGTGTTTTTGAGAGTGCAATCGCAGTCAATTCAACGGACTTGTACTACTGCTATTACTGCATAGGCTGCTGCGATTGTTTTTTTTCGTTTAACCAGCATTCAAAGAGCAATATGATAGGCAACAACCAGCTTGGCAGGGAAGAATATGCATCCTTGAAAAAGGAACTTCTTTCCCAGCTTGCCTCCGACCTGGAATCAGGAAAGAGAGTGCCAAACCTTAAGGGAATGGTGGGCAACCAATGATTAACAAAAAATTGGACGCGGCGTTTGGAACGGCTTCAATGCTCCTATTCGCAGCGCCGCTTTCCCCTTTCTCCAAATACGCGCAATGGCTTTCAAGTGGGCTGCCTCCGGGCAGGGCAGTAAAAGCGGGCGACACCGATTGCTTTGTTCCAAACTACGGAGTGTTCAGATTCATAAGCGATGGCAGAGTTGCAGCCCCGAGGGAATTTGAGGACATAGGGGGCATAAAACTCAAGATAGCGGGCGCAGATGCCTTGCAGCTTGCAAAAAGGTTCCATGACACCGTAAAATTCGTAGTAAATTATTCTGCTGGCAGCAATTTGGCAGTTTCCTCAAGCACCATGTTCAAGAACTGTTCAAACGCCCACGCCTGCGTAGGCACGTTTGACAGCAAGTTTATAGCTTATTGCTCATGGTCGGATTTTAATGAGTACTGCTTCGGGGTTTACCGCACATTCTACTCCCAACATTGCATAAAATGCTATTTCTCTTCCCGGCTGCGCTCTTGTTTTGAGGTTGACAGTTGCAACAACTGCTCAGGACTATACTTTTGCCACAACTGCGAGAATGTCCACGACTCCGCATTCTGCTTCAATGCAAGCAACATGCGATACGCAATAGGCAACCAGATAGTCGGCAGGGAAAAATTCCTCCTGTTCAAATCACAACTGCAAAAAGTTATCATTGAAAAGCTTGAGAAAGATTCAACTCTTGGGATAAGCATTTTCGGCTGATTATTCCCCGAATACCTTTACAATCACGCGCTTTCTCCTCCTGCCGTCAAATTCGCCGTAAAATATGCGCTCCCATGGGCCCAAATCAAGCTTTCCGTTTGTAATCGGCATTAAAACCTGCTGTCCTGCAAGCATGCGCTTGAGATGCGCATCCGCGTTGCTCTCCCTGTATGGTGGTGCGCATAATCCTGTCCTGAGGGCGCAAGCTTTTCCAGCCACTCCATAATGTCCTTGTGCAAGCCGCTTTCCTCGTCGTTTACGAACACGGATGCGGTGATGTGCATTGCGGACACAAAAACAAAACCCTCTTTTATGCCTGACGCGCGCACTATTTCCTCCACCTTATCCGTAATTGGCACGAGTTCCTTTTCCTTTTTGGTCTCAAACCACAAATATTGCGTGTAGAATTTCATGCAACCATCCAATTTTTCTAATCCCTTCTTCCAATAAGCTTGTAGCATTCCGGGCACAAAAGCAGCGTGCCGGCGGCAGTTTCGCTCTCCATCGGCTCAATAAGTTTGCCGCAGTGCGGGCAGTTTGTTTTTTCCTCATCCATAATTTTTCCCTCATCCATGCAATCACTTTGTTTCCTCAAAATAGCCAGTTTTGATGTTTTTTCTCACATTGTTCCATGCAAAAACCCTGCCGTTCATTGCAATGTAAACGCCCTTAGGCAAAAACTGCACCGCAGCAATTGCAAAACCAATGTTGAACTGCGCATCAGAGTTTTCCTTTTTTGCGGGTGTAATTGCGCCCATAAGCACTACGGTTTTCTCCAGTTTTGCATTTCCCAAATGCGCTGCAGTGTCCGCCATGGTGATACTGCCGTGGGTTACCACTATTCTCTCCTCCTTGCATTCCCTGCACTTTTGCAGCAAAATCCCACGGTCTGAGTTGTTTACAAACCTGCTGTCCTTAAAAAATACGACATCAACATTGCATTCAACTGACACGCGCGCGTCGCGCAGCAATTTCGGGATTGCGCTGCTTGCATCTTTTGGCGCCTCTTCCTCGCTCTTATAATCAACGGAGTCTATTGTGCCGCCGGTGACAAAAATCCTTATTGCCATGCAATAATTTTCCCATATACAAATATTAACTTTCACTGCATATTTTTTTCAATGAGCAATGGCGATAGTGGAATAGTGCACGTAAAAATAAAATTCCTTTTTGTATCAATAGAAGGCCTGATCGGCGATTTGGCATGGCAGGTCCTAAAAGAGGGGCACGAGGTAAAATACTTTATACGCGAGCAGGGCGAAAAAAATGTGTGCGACGGCTTTGTGCCAAAGGAAGACGACTGGGAACCACTTGTTGACTGGGCGGACACGATAGTTTTTGACGACGTTGGTTTTGGGGAGGTTGCAGAAGCCTTGCGCAAAAAAGGCAAGAAAGTGATAGGCGGATGCGCTTACACTGACAAGCTGGAAAACGAGCGCAATTTCGGGCAGGCGGAACTCAAGGATGCGGGCGTGAACATCCTTCCAAGCTGGAATTTTGAGTCTTTTGACGCAGCAATAGATTTCATAAAGCAAAACCCGGGAAGGTACGTGATAAAGCCCAATGGGGATGCACAGAACGAAAAGGAGCTTTCCTTCATAGGGCAGGAGGAGGACGGCATTGACCTTCTTTACATGCTTGAGCGCTACAAGAAAAGCTGGGCAAAAAAGATAAAGAGCTTCCAGCTGCAGCGCTTTGCAGCTGGCGTGGAGGTTGCAATAGGCGCATTTTTCAATGGCCATGAGTTCACCACGCCCATAAACATAAATTTTGAGCACAAGAAAATGTTTCCCGGGGAAGTCGGGCCAAATACCGGCGAAATGGGCACCACGATGTTTTGGTGCCCGCTAAACAAGCTCTTTTACGAAACCCTTGCAAAAATGCAGGCAAAGCTTGCAGCATGCGGCTACATAGGGTACATAGACCTTAATTGCATTGCAAACTCAAAGGGAATATACCCCCTTGAATTCACAAGCCGCTTTGGCTACCCCACAATAAGCATACAGATGGAGGGCGTTCTTTCCCCATGGGGCGAGTTCCTTTACGCGCTTGCAAGCGGGGAAAAATGCGAGCTTAAGACAAAGCGCGGCTTCCAGATTGGCGTTGTGATAGCAACCTCTCCCTTCCCGTTTTCCGACAAGAGCGCATTCAAAAAATATTCCGAGGATGCCGCAATAATATTCAAAAAGCCCATGAACGACGGTGTGCATCCGGGGGACGTGAAGCTTGAGGACGGGGAATGGAAACTTGCAGGCGAATCAGGATATGCGCTCATTATAACCGCAAGCGCAAGCACAATGGAAGATGCGCGCAGGCTCGTTTACAACAAGGTGCAAAACATAATGCTGCCCAACATGTTCTACCGCAATGACATAGGCACAAAGTGGGCTTCCGACTCTGACAGGCTCTACACATGGGGTTATCTCTACTAAATGGTTATGTTTATCCCATAGCCGCATTGGGGGCATTTGGGGTTTTTCCTCTCTTTTTCGCTTAATTTCCCAAAAACGTTTTTTCCAATTAGATACCTGTCCCTTTCAACCAAAAGCGCGTTGCATTTTGGGCAGCGAGTATTTTCCACGCCCTTCAAATCCGTATTCCCGATGTAAGCATACTCCAGCCCCTCTTCCTTTGCGATTTCGCGCGCGCGCAAGAGCGTTTTTTCAGGCGTGGGCGCCAGCCCCTGCATTTTGTATTGGGGATAAAAGCGGCTAAAATGTAGTGGTATTTCCTTTCCAACGGATGATACGAACTTGCACATTTCCCTTAGCTCCTCCTCCGAGTCATTTAGCGTCGGTATTATGAGCGCAATCACTTCAAGCGCAATTTGACCCTTAAGCGCATGCACCCTTTTTATGTTGTCTTTCACTATTTGCACGTGCGCGGCGCACACCTGCATGTATTTTTCGTCGTTTGTGAACTTCAGGTCAATGCGTATCCCAGCAAGCAATTTTTCACGCTCCACTTCCTGCAGCATTTCCCGCGTAAAATACCCGTTTGAAACAAACAAGTGGAACGCGGACAGCCCCATTTTCCTGCATGCAAGCACGGTATCCTTTGCATATTCATAGAAAATCGTTGGCTCGCTGTAAGTGTATGCAATTCCGTCCGCCTTATTCTCTTTTGCCATGCGCGCAATTTGCAGAGGCGTTGTTGTTGGGACGCCCAGTGCATTGCTTCCCCCTTCGCGCACTGCCTGCGACAAATCCCAGTTCTGGCAATTCAGGCAGCGGAAGTTGCATCCGGGCGTTCCAAAGGAAAGCACCCTTGTACCGGGCTTGAAATGGAAAAACGGCTTTTTCTCAATCGGGTCAATTGCAAAGCCTGCTGACTTTCCCCAGTTAAGCGAATAAAGCGTTCCGCCAATATTCTTTCTCACAAGGCACTTGCCAACCTCTCCCTCCTTTATTATGCAATAATGGCTGCACAACTTGCAGTGCACGAGCTTTTTTGCAGGCTCGCCAATTCTTTTGTAAAGAAGCGCTTTGCGTGCATCCATGCGAACCACAGTGCATTTTCCTTTTTCCCTTATTATGCATTTGCACGCTGTTATTTTTTTGTTGTTAAAAATGTTAAGTTTATATACTCTCATAACCATAAATTAACATAATTACAACGTGATAAAATGGTGACAACATCCCTTGTGCAACCGACCCGCCCTTCAACCACCCCTGCCAGCCCGATAACTCGCAGCCCTGCTGCAAAAAATGCAATAGAAAAGCTGCATCCCCTTGATAGGGCAAAACTTGCTATTGAAGACAACGGGCAGGCCCCTTGGAGGCTGCAAAGCATACTTACTTCTGCTTCTCTTATGTTTGAGCGCGAATCAAAAGATCCTTCAAAACAAGCCTTGGCGCAGCAGAAGGCAGGCGAAATAAGTGAAAGCATAGCATTGTTGAGGCGAAAATATGGGGAAATAGCCCGCGAGGCAGATGAAAATGACCCGACCGCGCTAAAATTAAAAAATGACATGGAATTCATGCAAACAATGAACGATTTTATACAGTCAAGGATAAACGGGCTTGTTTCAGTGCAGCGCTCGCTCAGATACGAATCTGAAAATGTCCAAAAGCGCTACGATGAAGTGATAAGCAGGGGCGGATGGATTGACCGCATGATAAAGCAAATACCGCTTCTTTCTGGGCCGCTGCTTGGGGCTGCCGCATTTGGTGGAGGTGCATGGCAGGCAACCATGAGTCTGCTCCAACATAACGTTCCGGTGCAATTACAACCTATCGCAGAAGGAGTTGCAAACTTTTTGGGGCTCGTGGCAGTTGGCTCAATAAGTTTTATTGCCACTGGCTGGTCTGCAAAAAGAAAAGCGAGGCTGCTTGAAGAATGCGGCGGCAAGCAGGCGGAGCTGCTGGAGAAGGAAAAACTTTCGCGCATGGTTTCAATCGCGCTGATAAAAAACAAGGCAACCCAGCTTTTTGCGCTTCATAGATACCTGCTTGAGCTTGAAGTGGAAAATCCCGAAGTGCACCAGATGGCACAAGATGCGGATTATGAAGGCCTTAAGCGATATTTCAGCGGCAAGGTGCAGGCAATATTGAACCAAGGCGGCAATGCAATTCCTGCTGAACTTGTGCCTGGCGCGGAAGTTGATTCCCTCTCAAGCAACCTGGCTTAAGCGACTAACTGCTGTGGTGAACAAATGGGTGTTTTAACCCTGTAAGTTTCCAAGCAGCCACTCTTTCTGAAAAACGGTTACGACGAAAACGATTTTTGGGTGTGGCTGTTTTTGCGGCTTTTTGGGAGTTAATCAAATTCTGCGCCTGTTGCAAAGAAGGCAGCCTATCCAGACGAGCTTTACATGCAGACTTCGTACGGCCTGCTACTGGGGGTGCTTGGCATAGTTTGGATGGCAAAGGAAATAGGGTGGCTGCAGACAAGCATACCCATAGGCCCGTTCATCATCATAATAATGGGCCTTATGATAATGTTCGTCCGCACAAGAAAGAACAGGAACTAAGGAAGTGGTTTTTATGAAAATAGTATATTCAGCCCCGGCAAGCTCAAAGGCAAAACTCACTGCGATACTTGAGGCAGACCCGTATGCGCATCCGAGCTTTTCGCGCAACGGCTACAAGGTGAAAGACGGCTCATCCCTTGGGGAAGACAAGGCAAACATTTACCTCTACCTTAAATGTGAGGAGGAAGTAGCGAAAATGGCTGAGGAAAAGCTCAAGGACGTTGCAGCAAAGGTGCCTGCGGACGTAACCGAGCGCGTGATAAAGAAAATAGAAGACGAGGAAAACAGCGCGGAAGCAGGCTTTGGCGCAATTTTTGGCTGAGCATAAGTTGTCAGAACTCAAGATCTTCGTCATATGCTGGGGTCTCTGAGGTCCCAGCTTGGGAATACCTCGATATCATCATTCTGCACTATTTGGGCGCAAAAGAAGAAAAAGGGGACTTCTATTAGGCAGGAAGCAACCTTCCTGCGCAGCTAGGAATGTGCGATTTTTTTGTTTCTCTGCGGATGTTCAAAAGAATTTCCAATCTTTCTCTCCTTTCATTGATTGCGCGCTTTGCAGCACCAACCTCGTTCACCTGTTTAATCCTTCCGTGCCTATATGGCTGGCAGAGCAATAGTTTTTGCGCCGGGCGCACAACGGCAGTTCTTCGTCCCATTGCATAATCCAGCGCACTTTCAAGCCCATATCCACCAGCCATGCTGGCAAATCTCTTTACCGGTTTGCTATTGGAAAACACGTATTCGTCGCTGCTCTCATTAGCAGTTGCATTTTTTCTCCTGAAAAGAAAATTCAAGGCTTTCATTCTAATGGCACGCTGCCCTGATTCCAACACGCATTCTTGGGCAAGTCCTAAATCCCATCTTTCGTTCACGCCTGCTATTTTTTCGTATTGGACGCACACCGCCATGCTTTTTTCCAATGCGCAGTTTGCCCCAGCCAAAGCGCCAACCATTGCATCAATATGCACTTTTTTTAAAGGCACGATAATATCCGCATCAATTGTTACCAGCACATCCGCCCCATTATTTTTGCAGTATAGCGCTCCCTAAAGAAAAGCAGCCCCTTTCCCGCTATTTTTGCCCATGCTTATTACTTTTGCGCCCATATTAAGCGCAATTTGCGCAGTCCCGTCGGTAGAGCCGTCATCAACAAGCACAAAATTGTGTATCTGGCCGCATTTCACCAATTCAAGCCCGCTTTCCACTATAATGCCCACTGTTTTCTTTTCATTGTAAGCAGGGCTGATAAGTATTATTTTCATTGGATTCAAGGCAACACCTTAGTTGTTATAAATAGTTATATGTGTTACTATTTATTAATGTTATCAGTGTGTTGCATGAGGGATTTTAAACCCCCCTCTTGTTATGTATAATATGGCAAACTCCAAAATGCTGTGGGGCGGCCGCTTCAGTGCAACCCCCAAAGGCGCAATACGCTCTTTCCTAAGCTCGGAAAACATCTCCCTTGACACCCGCTTTCTCCCATACGATATAGAGGGCAGCATGGCGCACGTGTGCATGCTGTGCAAGCAGGGCATACTGAAAAAGCAGGAGGCAGCGCCCATTCTGCGCGCGCTTTTGCAGCTGCAGGCAAGAGCGGGCAAAAACGAGCTTGCCCTTGACGCGGAGCTTGAGGACGTGCACATGAACGTGGAGGCAGAGGCGACAAAGCTAACCCCCGAAGCAAAAAAAATGCACACTGCGCGCTCAAGGAACGATCAGGTTTCCCTTGACACGCGCCTTTATCTGCGCCATGAGATGAACAAAACTTCAAGGCAGCTCGTGCTTCTTGTAAAGGAGCTTGCGTTCCTCTCAAAAAGGAAAACGATTTTCCCATCTTATACGCACATGCAGATCGCGCAGCCCATCACCCTTTCGTTCTACTGCCGCGCATATGCGGATGCATTTGCGCGGGACTTCAGCCGCATTTCAGAGTGCTATTGTCGCATAAACCTCAACCCCCTTGGAGCCGGCGCGGTTGCCGGCACGACTTGGAACATAGACCGCGAGCACACTGCAAGCCTGCTTGGCTTCTCAGGAGTGCAGCAAAGCCCACTTGACGTGGTTACCTCAAGGGGCGAAATGGAGGCAGAGCTCATATTCGCGCTCACAATGCTGCTCACGCACGCAGGCAGGGTTGCGGAGGACATATGCCTGCTTTCTTCAAAGCGCATCGCAATACTTTCGGATTCCACCTCCACCGGAAGCAGCATGATGCCCCAGAAGAAAAACCCGGACCCGATGGAGCTTCTAAGGGGGAAAACAGCCCGCATGCACGGCCTGCTTATGCACTCGCTTTCCCTTATGAAAGGCCTGCCCTCAGGCTACAATATGGATTCGCAGGAAAGCAAATACGCGGTAATGCACGCCCTTGACACCGCGCAGGAGTGCATCCCTGTGCTTTGCGAAGTCCTGGCAACAATAGACTTTGACGCGGATGCGATAAAGGAGGAGCTTGAAAAGGGATACGCGTGCGCAACTGAGCTTGCGGACTTGCTTGCAAGAAAAGGCGTGCCCTTCCGCAGCGCCCATGAGATAACAGGAAAGCTCGTAAAAGGGCGCATTGCAAAAAAGAAATACCTGAGCGCTTTGGCGGCTTCTGAAGTGTCCCAGCTTGCGGGGGTGAAAATAACCGAACCCGAGCTACAAGCTGCGCTAAATGTTGACAAGACTTCAAGGATGCATTCCCCAATCTCTTCTGATTTCATTGCTCCGCTTCAAAAGGCAATCGCCGAAAGGGAAGAGAGGATACTGGCTGCAAAAAAGCTCCTTGAAAAAGAAGTGAAGCAGATTACCGGTTAAGTTTGTTGCGGCGTTTCAAGGGGCGTTCTGCCTGCTCAAACAACGTTCTTTATCCCAAGCGCGCCTATGAGCGCCTTTGCCTGCGCCTCATTGCCCTTTTCAGTGTATTTTATCCGTATCCTGTCCCAGTTGTTTGGGGAAAGTTCCCAGCTTACAATGTGCCCAAGCTCGCCCTTAAGGGACTGAAAATGCGCCCTTGCCTCCGCGCCAACTGGCGTTGCAGAGGGGATATGGGGCGCTTGTGAAACTGCCATGGGCATCTTGTTTGCATCTACATTAATAATCCTTATCTTCGTATCCGTACACATGACGGACGAGCTTGAAGACGGGATGATTTCAAAAGCCGAAACCCTTGAAGAGGAGCAAAAAGGGGAGGAGGCAGTGCAAACAGCGGCAGAGCTGGTTGCAATAGACCCAAAGGATTCCATAGTATGGTTCGTGAAGGGAAAGGCGCACTATGTTGCGGAGCAGTTTGAGGAATCCCTTGCATGCCTTGCAAAAGCGGCAGAGCTTGGGCAGGAAAACCCCCAAGTATGGCACATGATGGCGTATGCGCTTGTTTCGCTGCGCCGCTATGAGGAGGCGGTCCCCTGCCTTGAATACGTTGTTTCAAAGGAGCCGCAAAACGTGGAGGCAATAGGCGCGCTTGCAATCCTGCACGTTATAAGCGGAGACGCAAAAACCGCACGCCAATTTTTTGATTCCGCATTCGGGGCAGACAAGCGCGTTGCGGTTGCAATGGCTGAGCATTTCTATGACAAATTCTTTTCCACAAGCCCCAACGTGCCCTCTTCCGCAAAGGCGCTTGCGGAGCGCGTGCTTGAGACAGCAAAGCTCGTAAAATAAAACCCCTAAAAACACGGTGTGCCGATGGCTCTTGAACAAACTGCAAAAAAAATTGCGGTCTGGGCAATCGCATTCCTTTTTGTGCTGCAGGTTTCAGGATGCATAGCAATCTACGCCTTCATGGAAAAATTCTTTGATGCGCAGGCGTATGATGCCTCCCTTGAAAAAAGGGGCGTTTATGCAACAATACAGGAAAGCCTTAGTGGAATGCTCACAAGCCAGATTCCGCAGGAATACAAGGGCGAAATAAACGCTGAACTTTCGGCAGCGCTCACAAAAGAATACGTGCGCGGGCAGGTAAAGCCAATGGTCGCCAACACGCTTTCTTATCTGTCTGGCGCAAGCCCAAGCATGCGGCTTTATTTTGACTTTTCCCCAATTGCGCAGGCGCTCTCGGCAAGCCAAAGCGAAAATGCGCGCTCCCTTGCCCCACAAATACAGCAGCTCAACCCAGTGATAAACTCGCAATTGCAGCAAATTTCAGATACGCTTGCTTCGGACCCGCAGGTGGCGCAGATGCGCGGGGCATTCTCGGCTGCAAATGCCGCCAATGCCGCGCTTTTTGTGCTTGCGCTTGTTGAGCTTGCGCTCATCTTTTTACTTTCAGGGGATTACCGCAGCGGCATTGAAAACCGCAGCGGCATTGAAAAATGCGCGGGTGCGGTGTTTTCAGCAGGCGCGTGGGGCGCAATTGGCGGGCTCATGACAGCATTTTTGACAGGCAGCCTTGTTGCATCAATGATTGGCTCAATGGTGCAGGCAGATGCGAGCGGGGGCGCATCGGAAGTTGCCTCCATAATGGCAGGCATGATGGGCGACATATTTTACGAAACAGGAATGCTTGCCTTGCTTCTTTCATTGCCGCTTCTTCTGGTGGGCGGCGGCGTGCTTGCGTATTTCAAATTCGTGTTAAAGGAGCAGGCAAAACCCTAAAGCATGCAAAAACAAGGGAAAAGTGAAGCCGGGTAGGGGAATCGAGCCCCTCTAAGCCGATTTCTGATTCCATTAAGGAACCCGGAGCCAAACTGCAAACTGCAGTCGGCTGCATAGCCTCTCTGCCAACCCGGCGCGAATGTGTATTAGCCACTTCCCTGTTTATAAACGCTACACAAAAGGCAAACAAGGCGCAACAAAACCAAAACTGTGGTATCCTGAATTAACTTCCTCCCGTTGATTTATTTTCATGTTCCCACCTTTTAACAATTGCCTTTTTTCTGGAGATAAACCTCAGCCGGCGTG
>JAGVWK010000020.1 GCA_018304295.1 Microcaldota archaeon
GACAGAAATAGCTAAATTTTCTTCTTTATGACAAGATAAACATCCCTGCCAAGATACTCTTTTGGGCAGTCAACTTTGGCGCTGTTGCCAAAAGGAGTGACTTTCCTCTGGATAAAACCATCCACTCCTTCAACAACTACTTTCGTTTTCTCTTCTATCCTGATTTTTCTCATATTAGGATATACTAAGGATATCCTTAAAAATATATCGCCCCAAAACAAATCCATGATGCGCAGCAATGAAATCAGGGAGCGGCTCAAGGACATTGATGATTTTCTTCTTGACCACTACAAGGCAACCCATCAAGAAAAAAAGAGGGATTGGAGGACATACGAGCAACAGTTGAGTCATAGAGTAAAAACTGCAATCAGGGAACTTGGGCCCCTGATTGACGAGGCAACAGGAAAAATTACAGTTTCAAGGGAGCTGGGGCGGCCGCCCCAGCTCTCAATAAAGCAAAAGCTGACCCTCCTCCTGATGAAAGAGCTTTTTGACAGGAGCAACAGGAGCATGGCGTCCATGCTAGCCGCCTTTTCCCTTCTCAGTGAGATAGATGTCAGCTACAAGACGCTTGAAAGGCTCTATTCCGACCCTGAGGTTGAGATCGCGCTCTTTAACCTCCATGTTTTGATTCTGAGGAAAAGGGGAGTGAGTGTTTCTGATGCGGCAGGGGATGGGACTGGTTACTCCCTTTCAGTGGCGCAGCATTATGGGACAGAAGCTGCCAAGAGAAAGGACAAGGCAAAGAAAAATCCAGAATCAGGAGGCAAGAAATTCGTATTCTCTTTCAAACTGCTTGATTTGGAAACTTGGCTTTATGTGGCATATGGAATTGGCTTTAGGAGTGAAAAACAGGCGTTTGACAATGCGATGCAGATGCTGAAGAAAGTAGATGTGTCCCTCAAGTCCATCAGGCTTGACAGGTATTACAGTTGCCAGCGTTATGTCGAAAGTTTTGGGATGACAAAAGTCTACGTAATCCCAAAGAAAAATGCAACACTGAATGGAAGTTGGGAGTGGAAGAGGACAATGTTTGATTTTGTTGACAATACCATTCCATATCTGGAGGAGTATTATCAGAGGAATAATTCTGAGGCAGGTTTCTCGGCAGATAAGAGATGGTTTGGCTGGAAGGTTGATCAGAGGAGAGATGATAGAATAGAGGTTGCCATAGCCTGCGGCAACCTATGGCACAATCTATTCAACATGTATCGCTAGACTTTTGTCCCACAGCCCTCCTAGCCCTATCCTTTTTATGTTCGGGCAACTTGACAATCGGTGTATAACGGGGCATTAATGCGCCACATTGCTTTTCAGGCGCTTCGGCATCAGCAAGGGCGTTATTTTTCAGAACCTTCCAGTAGCCCCCGCGTTGCGTACCCACGCGTGCTATTGCCCCCTCTTTTTTCAGCTTCTTCAGATTATATTTGACGCCTATCTGGCTGAGCCTAGTCATTTTGGCGAGCCTAGAAACAGTGATTCTCGGGTCTTCGATAATCCCCTCCAGAATCTTCAATACGGTTTCAGGATAGTTTTGGCATGGTTCCTGCGCAATCCCGCGGGTGTGCGCTTCATTTCCTCAAAATCTCCCAATGCCCGCTGCTCGTCTTCCCCACCCTGCGGATGGCGTTTTTGGCTCTGAGCCTTTCCAGATATTCTTTCACGGTGTCTTGGCTTAACTTAAGCTTTTCCGAGAGCGCCTTGCGGGATATCTTCGTGTCATTTTTTATCTCGCCAAATATTTTCAGTTCGAGGGCGGTCAATCCAGCTTGGGGGGTTGCTTGGGGGGTTGCTTGGGGGGTTGATATCTGTGCCTGCCGGGGAAACACAACAGAGAACCAACCCTCGCTTATGTCGAATTTTGCCTTCAGCCCGTATTCCGCCATTGCCTTGCGCATCCTCCCTATGCCCGAGCCGACCTTCTCCACCCTGTCAATTCTCAGGAACAGGTCCATGAGGAGCGGATTCCGTGGCATGCTGCGCTTTCCAAAGTCCTTCCTTGTCAGGCCGGAAACGAGCCCGCCGGGGTTTGAAATGTCAACCCTGTCAAGGTATATGTCAATCTGCACGTGCCCGTTAGAAAAATAGTCGCGGTGTACGATTGCGTTTATGAGTGCCTCGCGCAGCGCCTCTTTCGGAAGCTCCAGCCTGTTGGTGCGTTCCATCTTTATGATGAAGTTCGTGTTGAGCTTGGAGCGGATGTATTCCAAGGCATTCTCGAAATTGGAAAGGATGTCGGCATTAAACTCCTTCATATCTATTATCTGGTGCTTGTCAGTGCCTTCGTAAAGCGCGCACACCACCGTGGCGCCCATGAAGAATTTGGCTATCCTATGGGTGAACAGGAGCACGCCCGCGTTTTTCATGTGCCCGCCGTCAAGCAGGTCGAGGTTGCGGAGGGTGTCCGCCTCGTCCTTCAGCGGCGTTATGCCCGCCTTTGCGAGGTAATCCTTGAATTTCAGCCTGTAAAAGTCATGCCCGAAATCAAATTCCATGTTCGGCTTTTCGTCAAAGCGCACAAGCCGCTCCCTTTGAAAGAACCCGCGTATCTCGTCCCGCTTGAGCTGCTGCGAGGTCGAACCTATGCGCAGGTAAAATTGCCCTGCCGACGAATGGGGCTTGTTTTCGCCTTCCGGGATGTGGATTACCGCGAAGTCTCCCACTCTTTCCACCGACACCCTGACCGATGGCTCAAGGTTCCTTGCAGTGGTATTGATTTTTGCCTCGTCCGCATTGCTCAACTTATATCCGCAAGCCGAGCCATCGTCGCGCACGCCAAGAATTATCCTGCCTCCAGATGCATTGGCGAAGGCGCAGATATGCCTGCCCAAGTCGGAAGGAATGCCCTCCTTGAAGTCAAGTGTGTAGCCCTCACCTGTCTCTATCAAGCCACGCAACTCTTCCTTGTTCATGTCACGAACCCCATTGAACCGAACCGTCGTTTGTGCCTTTCAGCCCTATTGAATTGGAGATGTTTATAATGCTGATTTTGGCAGCTGCCGCTGGCTCCCGCACGGCGCAGTTCTGGGATTTGGCAAAAGAAGGGCAAATGCCAGTTATCTCTTCGTGGTTGAAGTTTGGGCGCAGGTGCCCCAAACCAACGCGCGGTCGGGGCGCTTAACATCCCCTAAAATACATACCTTTGCGCCGCCGCAGGCGGCGTCCATCCAACTTTTTTAAGGAGAAAACAGGCGCAAAGCTAGGGTGCATAAAATAAAAGCAAAGCCATGGCGCGCATGCCAGGCTTGCAATTCCAAAAATCCGGGAAACCTTAAATCTTTTTCACGTTCTTTGCGCGAAGCCCGCGTTCACCCGCTTCTGCGTCGTACTCCACAGAGTCCCCGACTGCGAGTGCGCCGCCTGCGATGGACGAGGAGTGCACGTAGACGTCCTTGCCGTCATCGCCCGTGATAAACCCAAATCCGCGCTCGTTGTTAAACATTTTTACTTTTCCTTTCATTTAGATCACCTTCGTTATGCTTCTTTTGGACTGCTTTGCTTATAATATTCACCCCGCCCGTGGCAGGATTTGAATTAATAAGCAACCAACCGGAGTGCAGCATAAGCTTCCCGCTGGTTTCGCGCGTGCTTAACAAAAGCATGGGCTACTGGGATTTGATGCATGCACTATCAGCCCATAAACGGCTGCGAATGGCAATGTACATGTATACTAACACATATTGCCTTGCAAAGGAAATGCTCACACTAACGAAGAGCATCCTCACCGGCAAGGAAACATATTACATCTCAACGGTTGGTGTTTTGTTCGTTGTTGCAAGGCCAAAAAAATAAGCGCCAAAATAAGCACCCCACGCAGCTTCGGGAGCCTATTCTTATATATTATTGGCACGATAACAAGCCAGTGTTCAAATGAAAATAGGAATACTCACCGGCACGCGCCCTGACATAATAAAGATGGCGCCGCTTTTCTGGGAGGCAAAAAAGCGGGGGCATTCGCCAATCCTAATCCATACCGGGCAGCACTACTCAAGCCATCTTTTTGCAGGCGTATATGAAAGCATGGAACTGCCGCAGCCGCACCATTTGCTTGAAACAGGCGCGTGCGCCTCCCCTGCGCAAAGCGTGGGGAAGATGATGCTTGCGGCTGACAAGCTGCTGCGCGAAAAGGAAAAGCCGGACATTCTTCTAACACATGGCGACACGCTTACTTCCCTTGCAGGCTCAATGGCAGCATACCTTAACCTCGTGCCTGTTGGGCACGTGGAGGCGGGCTTGCGCACTTTTAGCCGCGAGCCCTACCCAGAGCAGCTTGACACGCGCTGCTCCGACGCCGCAAGCGACCTTTATTTTGCCCCCACGGAGCTTAACAGGGATAACCTCCTGAAAGAGGGCTTTTCAAAGGAGCGCATCTTTGTTACCGGCAATACCTCGGTGGACACGGCGCTTTGGGCTGCCAATATGCCAAACGCTGCGGCTTTGGATTTCTTTTCCAAGCATGGAATTGATTTTTCAAAGCCCACCATTTACTTTTCAATCCACCGGCGCGAAACAACAATGAGCAAAGAAAGGTTCTGTGCAGCAGCGCAGGCAGCATTTTCACTCGCATCAAAGGGATACTGCGTTGTGTGGTCAATACGCCCGGGCACAAAAGCGGCACTAAAAGAATACGGGCTTGCAAGCGAGATTGCAAAATACCCCTCCCTGCACACGATTGAGGAAATCCCCTCCTACGTGCACATAATACATCTGATGCAAAAATGCCGCCTTTTATGCACGGACTCAGGCTCAATGCAGGAGGAAGCCGCGGCGCTGCACATTCCGTGCATAACAGTGCGATACGTAACCGACCGCCCTGAGAGCGTATCCGCGGGCGCAAACGTGCTTGCGCCCCCCGCAAACGCGCAAAGCATCCTCAAGGCGGCAGAATACGTGGAGAAAAACCACTCAAAAATGTCAAGTGCTAAAAATCCCTTTGGCGAGGGGAATTCCGCAAGCCTCATATTGGATGCAATAGAGAAATGGGAGGGAAAACTGATTGGCTGGGAACACCAAAGACACAAACTCTAAGGGTGCAACATGAAAGACCTACGCATAAAAAGCCTGTTCTCCTACGCAACAAAAGCCGCGTACTTCGCGCTCATGCTGCTCACGTTCATATTCATCATCACAAAAAACATCCTGCCTGCGATTCTCATCCCGTTTGCGGCGATTCTTATAATTTCACTTGAGCTTATGCGCTACTCGCTCGGCTACGGCTTTTTGCCGGACTCAAAAGACGTGCTGGCAGCATTTTTTGGCTCGCTACTTTTCATGCTCGCGCTGGTTTTCCTTTTGGGCTTCTCATCCCCGCTGCACTTTATAGCATCCTGTTCAATGCTTCCCTCATATCTCCCTGCAGACGCATTTTTTGTACTTCAGGAAAACTATCAAATTCCCATTGTGGAAATAAGTTACCCGTTCCCAACCAACAGCAGCGCAACGGTCTTTATCCAAAACCACTCACTAAGCGTTGTAGGCTCCTTCTATTCCTACTGTACGCTGCATAAAGGAGAAGATTGCAACACTCTGGTGCTTGAGCCACAAAAAGTTTCAGAACAAATAGGGCCAGTAACCTACCATTACGGCTCATGCCTGCGCGCGGATTTGCAAGGAAACGCGCATGCCGTCCCATGCGTAAAAAGAGCATCGGTTGGGGGGCAGGAATTCACCCTCAGCGAGCAGTCCCCTATCCTTGCCTTCTCTTCAGAAACACTACCTACCTATCCTCAGAACAGCCTGATATCGCACAGGGCATGGTTTGCCATAAGGGATTCTATTGGAAATACCTATTACTTTACCAAAGGCGACAACAACCCCATATTTGACAGCCAATATTTTGATTATGAAAACCAGTTTGCAAGCATCCCTGTAAGCGACAGCCAGATAAAAGGAAAACTGGCATTTCGCATCCCGCTCATAGGGCGGCTCAGCCGCAATTTCAAGAGCGCTTCCTCCCTGCCTGGCTGCGACAGCTATCTTTTGGATTAGCAACTGTGCATGCGGCAGGCGCATGTTTTTATAACTAAAAGAAATAATCAACTCATGGGTTTAGAAAGCCCAAGAATGGGCTCGGCAAGGGCAGTCGCATCCGCAGTTTTCATCTTTCTGCTTATTTTTTATTCTTTTTTTGTTTATGCATTCCGCCCTTCTAATCCGCTGCCATTCCCGGAGTTTGAGGACAGGCTTGTGGTAGTTCTTTACATTCTTTTCATATCAAATGCGTTGTTTTATGCAGGAGAAATCTTATCCATCGCCGGTGCCGTGCCACCCATGCTCCTAAGGCACATATCCGCGCTTTTTTTTGCGCTTGTGCCACTTGCAAAAAAATCATCAGTACTGCTTTCATCCAACCTCTCCTCACTCGTGCAAAAGATTATTGCTGCGTCGGGCAGCCTGTTTTTGCTTTTTGCAAAGCTTTTTCCAGCTTTGCGAGGCTGTTTTGCTTTTTTAAATGCCGGCATTCTATCTCAGGCACGCAAGGCGCTTGCAGCAATCGCAGCCAGCGCATCCATTTGCGCGCGCCGCTTATTTTCTTTTCTTGCAACCCCCATGACTTTGATGCTCAAACCCGCAAGTGAGCACCTATTTTTGCCGGCACTCTCCATCGCGCAAAAATTCCTCCCAAGCGGCAAATATTATTTTGCCACGTGCGGGCTTTTCATTTTCCTTGCCCTTTCCCCGCTCTTTATTTTCGGCAAAAGGGAAATGGCTGACTTTGCAGCCCTCATTTTCGCAGGCTACGCTGTTTTCTCCCATTTGCGCAGGCTTGACCCGCGCATAATGATTGTGGCTTCCATCCTATTTCTTGCAGGCAGCCCTATCCTGATTGCAATGCAGGAAAGCGCGCGCGCAGAGCTTTGCGCAATTTACGCATACTACTCGCTTTGTGCAGGCGTGCTTTTGCAGGCTGCGCACTACACAAGAAGCCGCGGGGAACTTCAAGTGGAAAATGAAGCTGCCAACTGCGCTGCACATGCACAATCCAACGGGCAGCCCTTACAAAAACCGCATGCAGCGTGATGCAACCATGAAAATTTCCGTAATAGGCACAGGCTATGTAGGCATAATATCAGCAGTAGGCTTGGCAAACCTTGGCCACTCTGTAACCTGCATTGATGTTGACAAGGAAAAAATAGCAAAAGTGAACAAGGGAATGCCGCCAATTTATGAGGCAGGGCTCCAAGAGCAGCTTCAAAGCGCATTGTCGTCTGGAAAGCTCGTTGGAAAAACCGACTATGCTTCTATTTCGGATGCAGATCTTGTTCTCATCTGCGTTGGCACGCCCTCTTTGGAAGATGGCTCAATGGACATGAAATTCGTGCGCGCGGCAGCCGCACAGGTTGCAAAAAACCTTTCCGGCAAATTCACCGTAATAGCCGTGCGCTCCACAGTTGTTCCAGGCACTACGGAACAAATCGTAGGTGGCACAATAAAGTCAATTTCAGGCAAAATCACAGGGGAAGGTTTTGGGCTTGCAATGGTGCCAGAATTCCTAAAAGAAGGCAGCGCGCTTGAGGACTTCAATTCGCCCCAGCGCATAATAATCGGGTGCAATGATGAAAAAACGCGCGCGCTTCTGGAGCAGCTGCACAGCAGGCTCAACTGCCCAAAATTCTTCACAGGCATAAAAACGGCTGAAATGATAAAATACGCGTCCAATTCCTTTCTTGCAGCGAAAATCTCCTTTGCAAACGAAATCGCCTCAATGTGCGAGAAAATGGGCATAGACATAGATGATGTGATGGATGGCGTTGGCATGGACTCGCGCATCGGCAACAAATTCCTTGTTGCGGGCTGCGGCTTTGGGGGCAGCTGCTTTCCAAAGGACGTGAAAGCCCTGATGTACGCTGCAAACGTGCTTGGCGTCAGGCCCATCCTGCTAAACTCCGTAATGGAAGTGAACAAAAAACAGCAGGCAAAACTTGTTGGCATGCTTGCATCGCACATGGACGTCCAAGGGAAAACAGTCGCGCTTCTGGGACTTGCATTCAAAGAAGGCACCGACGACGTGCGGGAAAGCCCTGCGCTCATTGCAATAGAACGGCTCCTCGCAGCTGGCGCAAAGGTGCGCGCATACGACCCGGCTGCAATGCAAAACATGGGCAAAATTTTCCCCCAAATACAGTATGCGCAAAGCTGGGCAGAGTGCCTTAAGGGCGCAGACGCGGCGCTGCTTATTAGCGCATGGAAAGAGTTTTATAAGCCGGCGCAGGAATACAAAAAAGCGCTTGGGAATGCGCCTTTCTTTGATGCCCGCAGGATATTGGATGCGCACCAGGCAAAAAAGGCGGGCTTGCAATACTACTGCATTGGTCGTGGTGAAAAATGAAGGCAATAATACTAGCAGCCGGGCAGGGCAGCAGGCTTAGGCCTCTCACGTACGCAATCCCAAAGCCTCTTCTTCCGGTTGGGGGCAGGCCGGTAATAGACTATGTGATAGACAACCTGTCCGCATGCGGGCAGATAGACGAAGTGTACGTCGCGGTTTCGCACGCGGCATCCGTGATAAGGGCGTATTTCCACCATGCAAACCACCACAGGCTCAAAATTTCAGTTGTGCGCACCTTGGGGTGGGAAACCGGCGGAGATCTCAAAACAGTGCTCATTGAAAAAAACATCACTTCCCCAGTTGTAGTATGCTACGGGGACAACGTAACGCAGCCAAACGTAAGCGAGCTTTTGGATTTCCATAGCAAAAACCCATCATCATATGCGTCCATGCTTCTTTTTTCAGTCCCGCGTTCAGATGCCTCCCGATTTGGAATTGCCGAGCTGCAAGGGGAAAAAATAACGCGCTTTATTGAAAAGCCGCAGCCGGGTTCAACCATCTCTAACCTTGCAAACGCGGGCTATTTTGTGCTCAATCCGGACGCGCTTTCAAATGTCCAGATGAAAAAATTCAAGCTTGAAAGCGAATGCTTTCCGCAGTGGGCAGCAGAAAGGAAGCTTGGGGGAATTGTGCAGCAACTTAAAATGTGGATAGACATCGGCACAATAGATTCCTACCGCGCAGCAAACAAGCTCGTGGAGGAAATACTTCCGCCTCCCAGCACACATCAGCAAAACGAGTGATAATATGCGCTACCTTGTAACAGGCGCAGCAGGCTTCCTTGGAACGAATTTATGCCTGCGGCTGCTTCAAAGCGGGCATGAAGTGCTTGGCATAGATAACATGAGCAGCGCATATGAGCCCAATCTGCAGATGCTGCGGCAAAATCCCCTCTTCTCATTTGAAAAGCACGATATCGTAAACAAGTTGCCCCACTTGGGCAAATTTGATTTTATCTACAACCTCGCATGCCCGGCTTCTCCGGCGCGCTATCAGCGCGACCCGGTACAAACTTTCCGCACATCCGTATGGGGCGTTTGGAACGTGCTCCAGTATGCGCTCCCTTGCAAGACGCCGATTTTCCACTCTTCCACATCTGAAATATACGGGGATCCGCTTGAGCATCCGCAAAAGGAAAGTTACTGGGGGCACGTAAACCCCGTGGGCATGCGCGCGTGCTACGATGAGGGAAAGCGCGCTGCAGAAACGCTTCTGTTTGATTTCAGCCGCAAGCACTCCCATCCAATAAAAGTCGTGCGCATATTCAACACATATGGGCCGCACATGGACCCAAAAGATGGGCGCGTGGTGTCAAATTTCATAATGCAAGCGCTTGAAGGCAAGCCAATAAGCGTTTATGGAGATGGCACGCAGACCCGCTCCTTTTGCTTTGTGGACGATCTTATGGACGCATTTTTGCTTGTGGAAAAATCCGCTTCAGACCCCGCCAGTCCAATCAACCTTGGCAACCCAGATGAATATACCCTCCTGCAGCTCATTGAAACAATAGAGCAAATACTAAAAAAGAAAATAAAGCGCAAATTTCTGCCGCTTCCAGCCGATGACCCAAAGCAGCGGCGCCCCGACATTTCCATTGCACAAAAAATCGGATGGAACCCAAAGGTGAGGCTGCAAGAAGGGCTCAAAAAAACAATAGAGCATTTTAAAGGGCTTAATGCCTACAGCAAACGTTAATAACATTCTTTCCCCTTTTTCTCCGTGGTTGATTTATGCTGCACGTTCTAATAGGTGGGGCAGGCTTCATAGGAAGCAATTTTGCAGCCCTTCTGCTTTCCAAGGGCGAGCAGGTCGTTGTGCTTGACAACCTTTACCGCAGGGGTGCGGAGCACAACCTTGAATGGCTCAAAAAAGCAGGGGCAAAGAATTTCAGGTTTGAAAAGCTGGACATAACGCGCGATTTTGAATCCCTCAAAAAAGAGGTTGAGCACGCAGACCGTGTGTACCACTTGGCAGCGCAGGTCGCAGTTACGGATTCGGTTGCAAATCCGCGGCTTGACTTTGAGATAAACGCGCTTGGCTCTTTTAACGTGTGCGAGGCAGTGCGCAGCGCAAAAACAAGCCCGCATCTGATATACTCATCAACAAACAAGGTGTATGGGTCGCTGGAGAAACTCAAAATAAAAGAGGGTGAAAAGCATTATTTGCTCATTGACCCCCCAAACGGGGTAAGCGAGGAAACATGCATTGACTTCCATTCCCCATACGGCTGCTCAAAAGGCTGCGCAGACCAGTACGTGCGCGACTACAATCGCATATACAAAATGAAAACAACGGTGTTCCGCCAGTCATGCATCTATGGCCCGCACCAGTTTGGCATAGAGGACCAGGGATGGCTTGCATGGCTGCTCATTGCAACAAAGCTTGGACGGCAGCTTTCAATATACGGGGACGGCAAGCAGGTGCGCGACGTGCTTTACGTTGATGACCTTTTCGCCGCATTTGAGGCCGCATTCTCAAAGCCATCCGCCTCTTGCGGCTCAATATACAACATAGGCGGAGGTCCATCGCACACGCTCTCACTTCTTGAATACATTGACATAATGCGCTCTCTTGGCGAAAAGCCCCAATACTCATTTGCAAACTGGAGGACTGGATAGGGGAAAATATGCAGCTAATCGCCGCACTGAATAAGGGATAGGATGAAGCAGCTCATTGCATTTGCCCTTGGACAGACGCAGCAGGGGCTCGTGTGCGGCGGAGGCATGCGCTTTTTGTCCGCAATGGGAAACCTTTCCGGCTGGGAGCGCACAATCGTAACGACTGAGCACTGGCTTTCAACGCACAGGGAAAAATTTCCGATGCAAGCCGCTCTTGTGAACGACAACACAAAAAGCGTTCCAGCCGCATATTTTCTTCGCGCCCTCAAATCCCTTTTTGTGCCGCTGAAAATAAGCCAGCCAACCATAGTGTATTCCCCTGACGATTTCCTGCCGGACGTGCTGCGCCCTTTCCTGCTGCGCTGCACAAACAAAAAAGTGCGCTGGGTGCAGGTAATATTCCACCTTTATCTCAACCCTCTAAAGCGGCCCGGCAATTTTTTCACCGCGCTTCTTGGATACTTTGGGCAGCAACTCACTCACCTGCTCATAAAGCACAAAGCAGACCTCATAATCTGCGACAATGTGCTTCTTGTGGAGCATCTTGTGCGCATTGGCGTACCTCGCAAAAAAATAATGGCAAGCAACTGCGGGATAAGCCTGCCTGAGATTGCGCAGGCGCAGCCATCCGCTACAAAAACCGACTGCTCTTACATTGGCAGGATGAACGAGCTCAAGGGCGTGGATGCCCTAGTTGAATGCTTTTCAAAGCCCCCTCTTAACAATTGCTCGCTCATTCTTATCGGCGCAGGGCCGCTTCTTGAGCCCCTTCGCCAAAAGGCAGCGCGGCAAAAGCTTCAAAACATGGCTTTTGCAGGAAGCGTGCTTGGCAAGGAGCGCTTTTCCTTCCTAAAATCATCCCGCGTGTTCACTTTCCCTTCACACGAAGAGGGCTGGGGCATTGTGATAGCAGAGGCGCTTGCATGCGCCGCGGTTCCGGTGGTGTGGGATCTGCCGGTTTACAGCACTGTTTTCCCTACGGAGGCAGTAGTCAAAATAAAGGAAAACGATTTGAATTCGTTTGCCAGCGCAGTAGCGCGCCTTCTCGCCAATGAAAAGGAACGCTCGCGCCTTGCAAAAATCGGCATGGAGTTCGTAAAAAAATACGACTGGGAATTTGTGCTGGCAGAGGAAAGGCAAATGCTTGAGGCACTTTTGAGGGAGGCAGAAAATGGCTAGCCCTTATTTTTCAATATGCATCCCAACGCACAACCGGGCGCAATATTTTCCGGAGCTTGTCGCTTCTGTATTATCCCAGGATTTTACTGATTGGGAACTCATAATAGTTGATAATGCTTCAGACTTACAAACGCGCAGCCTGCTTTGCAGCCTTCCAAAAGACGTGCGCATAAGAATCGTGCTTGAGGAAAAATTTGCAAGCATGAGCAACAACTTCAACCGCTGCATCCCGCTTTGCAACGGGCAAATTTTCATGCTTCTTACGGATAAGGACTGCCTTGCAGCGGGCGCACTGCGGATTTTGCATGATTTTTTCCAGAACAACAACTGCGATTTCGCATACTTCAACTACTGCGCATACGATGAGCAGGGCAGGCTTATTTTTTCAAAAAAGAACGGCCCGTTTTACTTTGCATCGCAAAAAACATGGGGTTCGGCGGAGTTCCTGGCGCATTGCAAAAAACACGCCCTAATGCTCACCACCATAGGGCTTAACGTTGCCCTGCGCCTTGGCTTCATGCGCTCAAATCGCCTGCAATACGGAGACCATTTCAGGAATGACGTTTTTCTTTTCCTTGAGGCTGCTCAAAAGGCAAGCCGTGTCTGCTTTTTGCCATCTTCACTTGTAAAATTACGCTCCATCTCCTCTTACAGCTACAAGCGCGAGCCAGATGTTCTGCGCCGCGTCCAAGAGGATTATAAGCAACTGCACGAACTCCTTTTGCTTCCTTTTGACGAGGCAATTTTTTTTGCATGGCTTGATGAAGAGGACGGGCTGCTTTGCGCCACAAATTTCCCAGCACGGCTCATCCTTTTCCTATCCTCGTGCAGGTTCATCCTAAAGGATGCGCGCCTGCTTGAGGTAAAAATGCACCAAGCACTGTTTTTTGTGCAAAAGTACGTGCTGGCAAAATTCCAAAAAGAGCCTACTTCGTAAGCACAAGCCCAATATTGCGCGCAAAAGACGGCACAAGCCCAAAAAACCTGTCCGTGCCGTATTCGCCTACTATTTTCAGCCCGTTTTCCCTTGCATTGTCCTTGAGGCTGCCAAGGGTAAATGCGCGCACGTGCCCGGCAACGTCAAATTTCCCAATGTGCTCCTTTAGGGGCCCTCTCCAAACCCCGTAATTGGTCTTGCGCGCAGAGCACTCTATGCCTATTGGCGGCATCCCAAGCGCAAGCACGACCCTATTGGCATACCACGCGACATTCGGGGTTTCCACAATGAATACGCCCCCTTTTTTCATCACCCTCCTGCACTCCCCGATAAGCTCGTCAGTGTATATTATGTGCTCAAGCACGTGGAAGCACAGCACTGCGTCAAACTCATCATTCCCAAAAGGAAGCGGCTTGCCGTCAATGTCCGCCATATGCGTTTCAATGCCTTTTTCCTGCGCCTCTTGCAGCGCTCGGTCTGAAATGTCCACCCCGACCGCCTTGACGTTTGCATGCCCTGCGTGCTTTAGCTTTTGCAAAATGCCCTCAAGCAAATCCCCCCTGCCGCAGCCAATGTCAAGTATCCTTAATGGAGCGCCCTTGCCATATTTTTTTTCAATTGCCGCAACGCTTCGCGCCTCATGGTTGCCGCCCTTGCCGTAATTCCCATCGCGCGCGTAAAGCTGCGAATAAAATTTTTCCGGGTCCATTATCTCTTCCTCACCAAAAACTGTCCCAATGCCATGTTCCTAAGCCCGCTTCTCTCAAAAACTGAGAGCGCATCCTCAGGAGAGCACACAATTGGCTCCCCATGTATGTTAAATGAAGTGTTAAGCACCCCTCCAATCCCAGTCTTTTTTTCAAAATGCCTTATGAGCTGCCAATACTGCGGGTTCGCCTCTTTTGAAACTATTTGCGGCCTGCACGTAAAATCATAAGGGTGCAGCCCTGCGATGAGTTCCTTGCGCGCAAGTGGCGTTGTTTCAAACGTGATTATCATAAAAGACCCGTCAACGTTTTTTGGATTCACAAGATAATCCCCCTCCCTTTCCTTTAGTATGCTGCTTGCAAACGGCATCCAGAAATCCCTGTTTTTTATCTGGTCGTTTATCACGCGTATTATGTCCCGCCTTGAGGGATCTGCAAGTATTGAGCGGTTCCCAAGCGCCCGCGCCCCAAATTCCATCCTGCCTGCAAACCTTGCAACTGCCTCGCCTTGGCAAAGCAGCTGCGCAGCCTCCTTTTCAATGTCCGCAGGCTTTTCCACCGAATATTTTTTGTGCGCATCTGCCTTTTCAAGGGCGCTCTCAATTTGCGCAGAGGAAAACTGCGGCCCCAAATAAAGGTTTTCCAGCGGCTTGGGCTTTGGCTGCGCCCCCTTTTTTTCGCATGCCTTCAAATACCCATGGAACGCAGCCCCTATGGGCAGGCTCTCGTCCCCGCAGCTGGGGCAGGGGTAAATTTCCCCGACCTCTTGCATCTGGGAAATTTTCATGTTGGCCTTTACGTTCATGAAAAACCCGCCGCTTAGCACGACTTTTTTGATGCCCGTCTTTGCAATTGCCTTTTTTACGAGCTGCGCAGACCAGTTTTCGGCAGCCTCCTGCGCAGCAGCGCAAATCCCGTCAAAGCGCTTCCTGTGCAGCTTTTCCGCAAGATAATAGTAAAGCGGCGTATATCCCTCTATTTTTGCCCCCACTGTAAGGTCGTCGTTCACCCAGAAGAGTTTTTCAAAAACAGGCAGCACCTTATTTTTTTCATATTCGCTTGCATAGGGTGCCATTCCCATTATTTTGTACTCATGCTCGTTCATTTTCATCCCAAGCAGCTGCGTTATTATGCCGTAAAACGCGGCAAACGATCGCCCTCCGGGCGTGGTCGCAATGCACTTGAGGGCGTTCCCCTCGGAAACAAAAACACGCGAGCACACCAAATCGCCCTCCGCATCAGCGGTTATCACAAGCGCCTTATCCTCTTTCTGCGGGCAAAATCCGTAAAACGCGGCATACGCATGGTTTGCATGGTGGTCGTTTCCCAGCGCCTTTTCCTTGGGCACTTTTATCGCATTATGCAGGCATTGCTTCACCCCCTCTTCGCCCATGCCTCGCGAAAAGAGCGCATAATTGAGCTTTAGCGCCGCCGCGTACGCCTTGCTGTTTTGCAATACCCTTGCAATTGCCCAGTATCTTCCAACGCCGGTGCTTGCATAATCGTCATTGTGCCCAAATTCTTCAATGTCATGCCGCCCTATCTGCGCACTTGAATAAACGGCAAAGTCAAGCTCGCCTACCCCTATCCCTTCGTGCGAAAGGCAATATTCAACCGACCTGAAGGGGAATGCATTGGTATTTTTTATCCTGTTAAAGCGCTCCTCGCTCACAAGCGCAACCACTTCGCCGTCCTTGACAAGGCATGCACCTGAATTGTGCCCGCGCAATATTCCCAAGGAATAAATATGCTCTCCCATTTTGCATTCTCCCAAATTGCAGCTTAATGGGGCTTCTGATATTATTTAAAACTTTGGTTGGAAACGTTATTTCTGTAATTCCCAAATAAATCGCTGGTGTAAAAATGGCAGGCAAAAAAACAGGCGAAAAACAGCCCACTGTATCCGTCATAATAGGCACGTTTAATTCCGCGCCCACCCTGCCAGCCTGCCTCAGCTCAGTTTTTGCCCAAAAATACAAAAACATTGAAGCAATTATTGTGGACAAGGGCAGCACTGACTCCACACTGGAAATAGCGCGCAGCTTTCCAGTGCGCATAATTGAGGGGCATGTGGAGCGCTGCACACAGTGGAACGCAGGGGCAAAAATTGCGCGCGGAAAATTCATCTATTTTTTGGGCGCTGACATGGAAACGCACCAGGATTTCATCTCCGAGGCAGTAAAAAAATGCCTCTCATCGGGCGCTTCTGCAATATACACCGTGGTGAGCACCAAGTCAAATGCATACTGGGCGCGCGTGCGCGGCTTTGAGCGCAAGTTTTACCTTCTGGACGAGAAATGGCAGGCAGCGCGCTTTATTGAAAAAGGCGTTTTCTGGAAAATTGGCGGCTGGAACGAGAAACTCGTCGCGGGCGAAGACTGGGACCTGCAGGAGTGACGAACCTACCTCCTTGCCCGTGATATGCCGAAAATACTACTACTATGGAAGCACACTGCGCAAATATTTTTCAGAGCACGGCACAAAAGAGTCGGTTTCAAAACTCCAGCCAATGCGCGGGGTATTTTTTTTGCATCCGGAGCTTTTTGCAAGCAATTTATCCCTTGTGCCGGGATTTTTCATTTACAAGGCTGCGCAGTATTCTTTTTCCGCAATGGGCTATATACTTGGCAGGCACGCTGCGCCCCAATAACCTTATGAAGGCCGCGAGCCAATTTCATTTGGGATATTCATGGCAGAAGATTATTCAGTGCATCCGACTGCCGAAGTTTCCGCTGGCGCAAAAATAGGCAGCCGGACAAAAATATGGCACCAAGCGCAAGTGCGCGAAAAGGTGCGCATAGGGAGCGACTGCATAATAGGAAAGGGCGCATACATAGACGCAAGCGTGTCCATTGGCGACAAGTGCAAGGTTCAAAATTACGCGTGCGTTTACCAAGGGGTAACGATAGGCAACGAGGTTTTCATCGGGCCGCACGCAACATTCACAAACGATTTTTACCCGCGCGCAAACAACCCGGGCTGGAAAATAGCGGGCACTATTGTGGAAGACGGAGCTTCAATTGGCGCAAACGCAACAATAGTGTGCGGCATAAAAATAGGCAGGTGCGCGATGGTGGGCGCAGGCTCGGTAGTTACAAAAGACGTCCCGCCTCACGCGCTTGTGTATGGCAACCCAGCAACAATACATGGGCACGTCTGCAAATGCGGCACACGGCTGCAACAGGAAACCGGGCCGTTTGTGTGCGGCGAATGCGCAAAAAAATAGGTGGGCATATGAGAATAGGGCTTGTTGGAATGGGCAACATGGGCAAAAATCATTTTCGCATATTGCACGCCCTTAGCGTAGATGTTGTTGTGTGCGACCAGAACCCAAAAGTGAAAGGGCTTCTTCCTGCCCAAACAAAATACTATCAAGATTTGGATGCAATGCTTGAGGCTGAAAAGCTTGATGCAATTGACATATGCGCGCCCACTACCCTGCACCACAAATTTGCCATGCGCGCGCTGGAGTGCAACTTGGACGTTTTTGTTGAAAAGCCAATTGCCTCCACTCTTTCGCAGGCAATTGAACTGAGGGAGGCTGCAGAAAAAAAAGGCAAATGCCTTTTTGTGGGCCACATAGAGCGCTTTAACCCGACCGTTATTGCGCTCAAAAAAGAGCTTGAGGGAAAGCAAATTCTCGCCTTGCAATTCACGCGCGTTGGTCCCATGCCTCCGCAGATAAAGGACGCGGGAGTAATGCTTGACATAGGCATACACGACGTTGACCTTGCCTCCTACCTCAGCGGGCAGAAAATAACATCAGTATGCTGCGCGCGCAGCGATAACGGCCAATACGAGGATGCTGCGCAAATTTTGCTCCGGCTTGACAAAGGCGCAACCGCGATAATAACAACAAACTGGCTCACCCCTTTTAAGTCCCGCAAAATAGAGGCAATCACAAAGGAAAAAATGTATATCGCTGACCTCATACGCGGAGGAATTGAGGCGCATTTTGGGTTCAAGGCTGGCAACCCCCCTTCATTTAGCACCGAAAGCATAAGCGCGTCAAACACAGAGCCGCTTCTCTTGGAGCTTACGGAATTTTTGCGCTGCATAAGCGGGCCGTTGCCTCACAAATACGACGTTGGGCATGCAATTTGCGCGCTTGGCGCGGTTGAGGCAGCAAAGAAATCCGCAACCGGGAAAATTGAGGTAAAAATATAAAATTTCAAAACCGCGCGGGCGCAAAGCGCGCCCTTGTGCAACAACAAAGGCAAAAAAATGATTCCCATCTCAAAACCCTTTATAGGCGAGGAGGAAAAGGCGGCAGTGCTGGCAGTGCTCTCTTGTGGGATGCTTGCGCAGGGCCCAAAGGTAAAGGAGCTTGAGGAAATGTTCTGCTTTGCATCTGGCGCCAAATACGCAATTGCAACAACAAACGGCACATCCGCACTGCACGCAGCGCTTTATGCAGCAGGCATAAAAGCAGGCGACGAGGTGATAACGACTCCTTTTACGTTTGTTGCAAGCGCAAACCCCATACTCATGCAGGGCGCAAAAGTGATTTTTGCGGACATTGATGAAACCTCTTTCAACCTCTCCCCATCCGCTGCGGAAGAAAAGTTCACAGAAAAAACAGCAGCCATAATCCCCATAGACCTTTACGGCCTTCCCTTTGACGAAAAAACAAATTCAACCGCAAAAAAAGCCGGCATAAAAATAATTGAGGATGCGTGCCAGTCAATAGGCGCGAAGCGAAACGGGATCTCCTGCGGGTGCCTTGGCGACGCCGCAGCATTTTCCCTCTACGCAACAAAAAACATAATGTGCGCGGAAGGCGGCATGGTAACGACAAATTCCGAGGAAATAGCGGAAAGCGCAAGGAGGTTCCGCCACCACGGCCAGTCAGAAAAAACAAGCTACGAATATTTTGAGCTTGGCTACAACTACCGCATGACAGACGTGCTCGCTGCAATCGCGGTTGAGCAGATGAAACGGCTGGAGCGCATTGTGAACGCGCGCAATGAAAACGCAAAAAGGCTCACCGAGGGGCTGCAGGGAATCAATGGCGTGGTGCTTCCATCTGTTCCGGAAAACGTTACGCACGCATTCCACCAGTACACAATACGTATAACCCCTGATGCAAAAGCAAGCCGCGATGTTTTTGTGCAGAAAATGAAAGAGGCAGGCATTGGGGTTGGCGTATACTACCCAAGGCCGCTTCACCTGCATCCCCACTTCTCAAAAATGGGATATAAAAAAGGCGATTTTCCGGTGAGCGAGAGGATTGCGGGGGAAGTCGCATCCCTCCCTGTGCATCCGCAGCTTTTGCAGGATGACATCACCGCAATAATAGGCGCAGCAAGGAAAATCCTTTCTTAAATCCCAAGCTGCCCGCTGTTTGAGAAAAGGCTCACTGACTTTACTCCCCTAAGCCCCCGAATCCGGGCAACAAGAACATCTTGGTGCTTCTGCCTTATTGCAAGCTCCACTATCTTTTCGCTCCCATGCTCGTCCGCCTGCGTGTTGCGCAATTTGTGGCGGATGCAGTTTTTGGACAGGATTTCGCCAAATTCCGCATTGTCCATGTCGGCATATTTCACAACAAGGACGTAGGATTGCTCAAGCTCGCGCTTTTTTGAGAACAGGTAAACAACAATGCCTATGAATATTGTCGCAATTATGGAAAGCGAATAGAGCTGCACACCATTTACAATTCCAATTGAAATGGACCAGAAAAGGAAAGTCAAGTCCGTAGTGTCCTTTATTGCGTTGCGGAACCTCACTATTGAAAGCGCGCCAATCATCCCAAGGGATATTGCAAGGTTCGCGCTTATCCCAATCATTATTACCGCAACAATAAGGGATATTATAACGAGCATTGCATTAAAGCCCGGCGAGTACATCACCCCTGAATACGTCTTCTTATACACGAAATATATGAAAAGCCCCATAAAAAGCGTCAGAAAAAGGCACAGGACTATTTCCTCCGCCCCAAGCGTCTGGTTCATTGAGAAAAAATCCGTGTTCATCAGGTCTGCAAAAGTAAACCTTGTCATTCAAATCCACCCTCCATGCCCAAGCAAAATTTGCTTATTGACTGCCTACTATGACTGATGCCATTTATTATAATCCTTATCCAATCCGGAAAATATCTCCCGAATTTAAGCTCCATAACAACCGTTTGCGGCTCTCCAATGCCCATGCGCGCGGCATTCGCCCCAAAAAGAGCGAAATCCTCCGTATCCCTGCGGATGCAGCGGTCAAAGGTTATTCTTGTGCCGCTTGCCTCGTCAACGTATGCCTGCCTCTGGTATTCCACAAGCAGAACCGGCCTGTATTTTTCGGCATTGAATATGGCGTATATCTTGTTGAGCGTTGCATTGTTATGTTCAAGCATGCACTCATATTCTCCCTGCATTACTTTTTTCGCATCTTCGCAGCTTATAGGCGCAACCTCTTTCCACACCGCGTTCCCCTCCCTGTTTTTTATCTCAAACTTTGCTGTTTTGCTTTGCGGCGCATACACTCGCAGGCGTATTTTCATCCTCCTGTTCACCCCGTCAATTTTCTCATAGTACGCCCTGCAATCCAGCGTATCAAAGTAAAGGCTGCGCACAAAATACCCCTCTTCCCCCTTTGCGTGGGAATCTTTTTTCATGGACTGCGCAAGCATGCTGCTAAGCACCTTGTAATCCGCAAACGGTATGTAATATTTCAGCTCGTGCCTTGGTGGCATATTTCACCTTCCATTCCGTGTTTGCCTCAGAACGAATAAAAACGTTATCAGCACAAGAACAACTGGAGGATTTTCTTGGCAGGCAAAGCGCATCTCAAATACGCGGCAGCAATACTCATCCTGCTTGCATCAGCCCTGCTTTTTTTCTCCCTGCCCAAAGAACTAACTGATGGGTTTTTCCTTTTCCTTGAAGCAAGGCAAGCACCTGCCAATTATGCCGCCGCCGTGCTTGAATTCAACTTCTCAAAAAACGACTTGCGTTCTTTTGCAATGGAAGGCGCCGCTACCGATTCAAGGAAGGTGCAGCTTAAAGCAAAAAACAGCTTGCATGACGTTGAAATATCAAACTACTCGGATTCGCAGAAGAGCGCAATCCCGCAACGCCCCTCATTCACAATCCAGTTTAACGATGAATTCTTCCGCGAAAACAGGCTGCGCACTTTCCGCCTTTTTCCCCAAGAGGGTTTCAGCCCGGATGAAATTGCGCCCATATACGCGCTGGCTGATGAACTTGGCATCCATTCGCTTGGCAGCGAAGCGGCAACCCTGAAAATAAACGGCGTGAACTACCACTCGTATTTCCTCAAGCCGCAATACGACGCGGATTCACTTGAATACATAGGTGCCCCGGGCTCAATGGTTTTCAAGGCGGCAGATTCAAAAAGCCGCTTCACCTATGTTGCAAGCGCGTTTGAAATGCCCGGCGCTTCAGAACATCTAACTAATTTTTTCATTCTAGCAGATGCAATGGACCCAAACATTCTCGTTAAATATTTTGACTTTGATTACCTTGCGCGCTATGAGGCTTTGCGCGAACTCCTTGGCGCACAGGAGGGCTTCATGCTCTCGCGCGATACGCTTTTCCTCTACAACAGCGCAAACGGCAAAATTTACCCTATTTTTGACGAGGCAAACGTGAAAAACATCAACTCCAAAAATAGCGGCGCAATGGCATACCTTTCTGAAAAAATAAGCGGCAACAAATACATTGGGGCGCTAAAGCAAAACTATTTGCACGAACTTGCAGCCTCCCCAGTTGCGCAGCAACTCTCGTCTTCTCCCTCAAAATTCATCCCTTCAAACTTCACTGCAACTCTTGCGCAATACAAAAACCGCCCGCCTGCGCCCACCCCCGCATTCAGCCCTGTTGAAAAATACCTTTCCAGCCCTTCTGCTTACCTTGACGAAATGGCAACCATGCCAGAAATTCCGGCAACCAAAACCCCTGCCAAAATTGCAGATGAAGCAGGTGTATCGGCGCTGCTTGCAGATGCTGCAAACTCAATCCTTAATGGCGAAAAGCCGCAGTGGCTTGCCTCCTCGTCCTTGCTGGGCAGCTCCTGCCTTTCAAGCCCGCATTCCGGCTGCTGGCTGCAAATCGCAGACATGGAGGACAACTCCACATGGGCATGCTATGGGAATGGGTGCGGCATCACGCCCTCGCATTTCAAGGAAGGTAAAAATGGCTATCATGTACCTGCGGCTTCTACCGCATACTCATACATTACCGCCATTGACCTTGGCAGCCACGATCACATAAGCGTCTGGGTTTACGCAAACCAAAGCGGCGGGCAAATGCACATTGCCCTCGGATCAGGCGCTTCTGCCAAATTTTACTACACTTTCATCCCAAGCGCAGGCTGGAACCACATAAGCGCACCCAAATCCGATTTCGCAAAAGCCGGCTCTGCAAACTGGTCTGCAATTTCCTATATAGAGGCAATAAATTCCCAGCCTAACTCCTTTGCGATTTTTGACGATTTGCGCGCCATTATGCAAGGCAGCCAATTTGGCGCAGAACAAGAGCTGCCTGCGTTTGTGCCTGAAAGCGGCGTGTGGGAGCTGCAGAAAGGCGATCTTGGCCCACTTGTTGCCGGATTGGAGCCAAAAGGCGAAGGCATTCTGCAATACAACAAATACATTGGCAGCAATGCGCTGCATATGCTTCGCGTCAACCTAAACTACGGCGAACTTGCAGGCTACCAGATGGGCGATTTCTTTGTCGGCATACACAGCTCCGGGGAAATCGGCTGCACCAGCAAAGGCAAGGCGTCAAATTCCTCTTACATTGGCGCGGCTGCGCACGATTGGGTGGACCTGCTTCTTGTTTCAAACTCATCCTTTGTGGCAGCTTACTACAAAACCACTTTAATGGGCTCTTTTGCGCTCTTGTGCAACGCGCCTTATTATCCAAACGGCAAGGTGCGCCTTAAGCACATTGGGGAGCGCCAGCTCTTTGATGGGCTTGCAGTTTACGAGCCATACCCTGAAGAATACGAACAAATGCGCCTTGTGCAAAGCAACGGCAACTTCATTGTACCAAGGGGCAACTATTACATAAACGGCACTTTTTTCCTGCCTGCGGGCAAAACACTTGAGATAGAAAAAGGCACAAAAATATGCCTGGCAAAAAATTCCTCGCTTGTAAGCTATGGAAACGTGCAGGCGCTTGGCACGCAGGAAAGTCCTATTCTTATCCGCCCGTGCCTCCCAAGCGAAAAATTCGGCGTTTTTGCAATCGTGGGACCCAACCAAGGCACAAGCAACATCCAATACCTTGACATTTCAGGAGGCAGCGAGGCGTACATAAAGGGTGCATATTTTTCAGGCGCCCTAAGCATTTACTATGCTGACGCAAGCATATCAAACTCAAAAATACATCACAACAACGCGGATGACGGGCTGAACGTGAAGCATTCAAAAGTCAGCATCAACGCAAGCGAATTCTATTCCAATTTTGCGGATTCGGCAGATCTTGATTTTTGCGAAGGCTCTGTGAAAGACAGCGTTTTCTCCCCAAAAATCTACAAGAAAGGCAAGCCTCCGGAATATGCCCCGCTTGACATAAACGGCGACGGGCTTGACATAAGCGGCTCGCACCTGCTTGTGCAAAACAATTCTTTTTTTGGCATGCTTGACAAGGGAATGAGCATAGGGGAAAATTCATACGCAGCCCTGCTCTCAAACTCCTTCCGCTCCAACCGCCTCGGGGTCGCTGTAAAGGACCTCTCGCACGTGCTTTTTGTGGGCAATTCGGTTTCCAGCAACACTGTTGCAATGTCCGCATACAGGAAAAAGGAAATATTCGGCGGCGGCAAAATCTATTCTGTTGCAAACAAATTTTTTGAAAACCAGAAAACATACGAACTGGACCGCAATTCGCAGCTTTTCACACTTGAAAAAGAGCCCGGCCTGCAGGATATTCTGGCTTCTGCAGATAAGAATGCCATAAGCAGCCTGTTTTCACTGCTTGCTGCAGACTCCAACTCTTCCCAAAACAATGTGCTTTCCTTCAAGGTGGGTGCAACTGATGCGCGCATAGACAAAAACGCCAAAATAATTTTTGCCAGCCTGCCTCTTGGCCCCCAGCCAATGCAAACAATAAGCTACGAGCTGGAAAACAATGCGGCACAGGTATCCATTGCCCCAATTTCAATTGGTGCAAATGCGCCTTTCTTTGGAAACGAGACACTGCTTGAAAACAATGCCACTTATGATTTTGGCGGTTACATATTCACGGGAACTGTTATTTTCAAAACGTGCAGCCGCAACGGCACCTGCCAAAATGATTTCTTTTCACTCTATGTTACAACCGGCGATGTCCCACTGCTTGAACTTAACACAATGAACGAATTTGGGAGCCCATTGCCCATCTTTGACGAGCAGGACACCCCTGTTTCGCTTCGCATAATCTCCCAAAATAAAAACGATTCGGACAGTGGGTTGCAGGGCTTTATCGGGACACGGGGCTTCCAGCTTGGTGAAAAGCGCAAATACGCATGCCAAGCTCAAAAGAATGGGTGCTTGAAGGCTCCACCATAGACCGCACTCTTATGCGCAACAAGTTCGCATCAGACCTGCTTTCGCAATTCAGGGGCGACAAGGCACAGCCTCGCATAGCGGCCCAAAACAGATTCGTCGAAGTGTACCTAAATGGCAGATATCACGGGGTATATTTGCTTATGGAAAGCGCAGGGTCCGACATGCTCAATTTCAAAAATTCCGACGCAACCTCCGCTTACCCGCCTCTTATGTTCAAGCCGGAGAACGGGGATGCAAACTACCTTCCAACAAGCACCTGCCTTGTGTGCTACCCTTCGATTTACAACGATTCCCCATATGGGCTTGAGCCAAAATACAAGGACGAGAACAAAGTTGCAGGGTGGCACAGCGGATATTCGCAGGTTTATCCAAGCCCAAAAAAATACGGGGAAACGTTCGCGCCACTTGACGAATTCGTGAAATTTGCGGCAACTTCCAGCGATGCAGAATTCAACAGCAGGATAGGCAGCCGGCTGGATGCGCAAAGCTACCTTGATGCATGGCTGCTTCTGAACTTCATAGACAACAGCGATGCCGCGGAAATAAACAAGCTTATGGCGCGCCGCGGCGGGAGTGGCGAGCGCTGGTTTGTGCTGCCTTATGATTTTGACCTAACCCTTGGCTGGGGATACCAGTACCTGCGCATCACAACGCGCGATGAAACAGGCTGGACGTCCAATAACCTCTTTTGCAGGCTGATGAAAAACAGCGAATACCAAAAGCACTTCCTGCTACGCTGGCAGCAGCTTAGGACCAGCGGCACAATTTCCGAGAAAAACCTCTTTTCAATGCTGGACTCAAGCGCATTGCTGCTTGCAGACGCACAAAGGCGCAACTACGAGCGCTTTCCCATTACCAATGAAACTTACACCAACCCAAGTGATTTCAATGCCGAAATTGCCAGCGCGAAAAATTGGCTGCGCAGCCGCATAGCATGGATGGACAATATGCTCTCATCAGATAATGGCTCTCTTGTGCAGCTTTCCTGCCCTGACCCAAATCCCAGCTCAACATTTTCAATTTCCCAAAACAGCAAAAACTGGTGCGAAAAAGTCCTGTTTTCAAAAGGGAAACCCGAATGCAGCCGCCCTGATTTCTCTTTCAATGATTCCTATGCATATTATGTGTTCCTTGATACCGCAGCACAAGGGGGCAACATCGGCGGGGCACAAAAAAGCCTGCTGTTTTCAGACCTGAACAGCGTGATGGCAGGCAACCAAACGCATCTCTTCATATTCATAAACAGCCCTGTTTTCCTTGCTGGCAACGACAGGTACGCCATGTTTTCAAGCCCTTCCACAATCCCCCCAAACAATTTCTACAAGGAAATAATGCCCGTTCTCTTAGCTCTCAACAAGAACAACAAGCAGGGCCACATAATCTCAATAGGGGACTCAACCGGCAGCCTGTTTTACGACAACTATGCAGGCATTGATTTCATTGCAACCGGCTTTAGCTCAAAAGGCGAAAATCTTGGGCTCAACGCATCAGTTTTGCAGCAGGAAGCCCGGTTCATGCCGCTCAACGAGGGCGGAAACCCTATCGGAAAAAACATCCGTGATTTCTCGCCAGTCTATTGGCTGGAAAAATAACAAAAATATGTTTTTATATCTAACTTCGCAAATCTCCACCTGCGGGGCGACCACCATGAATGAATCTGCAAAAAAATATTTAATTTATGCCTTTTTTCTTCTTGTTTCAATCCTGCCATTTTTGCCCTATATTGACAAACACGTTGTGCAGACAATGACCGAGCTTTCCTTCCATCCGGACTGGATCGTAAAAATGCTAAGCCACACCTGGACGCAGAGCGTGTTCTCCGGAATTCAAACAATAAGCAGCATGTGGTTCCTTCCGATTGCATTCATTTTTTCCATCGGACCCTCGCCCCAGCTCACTTTCTTTTTCTTCTCAGTGCTGCACATTTTCACTGCAATCGCGGGCTCTTACCTTCTTTTTAACGCAATTTTCAGCCAAAAGGATTATCCCCTATTTGCAGCCCCGGCACTGCTCTATGGCTTCAGCCTCTACGTGATATCAGGCATTGGCGGCTCGCTTGGCGTAATCTCGTGGTACTGTTTTTTCCCTCTTTACATGTGGCTTTTCCTGAAATACGGCGAAAAAAAGAACCCCCTCGTCTTCCTTGCGCTTTGCCTGCTTCCGGCGCTTTTGGCAGGCACAAACCTCTCAATAACAATAATATACGAATCGTTCTCCCTGATTTTCCTGCTGTTTCTGGCATGGCACCAAAAACTCGGCGCAGCCTCTCACCTGCGCACCTTTGCCCTGACGAATTTTATCGCGCTGCTGCTTTGCGCCTTTTGGATCCTGCCCCAGTATTTCCTTTTTTCCGATACGCCCATAGTGGACCAGGTGCTCGGCTCGGAGCTATTTTACAATTCAAGGACAACCGTGCTTTCCATTCTCAGCTTTACGCCTGACTGGAGTTTTTTTGGAGGCTTCAAGGACCACAAATACAATTTCTTTTCAGATTACTACAGGCTTCCTCTTGTAATCGGCGCGACGTTTGCCATCCTTGTGCTTGCAGCAAGCGCGCTGCTTCACAAACAGGCCCGCGCAACCCCAATTTTTGCTGCGCTTGTTTTCTGTTTTGCGGTCGCAATGGTTGTAGGGTTCAACCCCAATTTCATAAGCTCCCACATCTTCAAGTTCTTTTTTGACAGCTTTTCGCTCTTCCGCATATTCCGCAACACCGGCAAGTTCATGGGAGTGGCATGTTTTTCAATGGCCCTGCTGCTTGCATGCCTGCTGCAGCAGAAAAGCAAAAGGCAAGGCCATGCAGTTGCAGTACTGCTGGTTTTGCTTGGCGGCATAGTGGCATTCCCCATGCTTAATGGCGAAATATTCAACCCAGTAATAGTCGTAAAGGAGCTGCCTGCGTATTGGGCTGAATTTGGCAACTACTCGCAGGCATTTGGAGAAAATGACAGGATATTGGTGGGACGGGCACCGTTATGCCTTCCCCTCATCCCTTTTGAACGCAGTATCCCCCGCCGCCTTTTATTCCTCAAGCCCAGTAAAAGGCGTAAGGACGCGCGATTTCAACGCCTACCTGTTTGGCAACTACCTGAATCACGACATACGCAAAATCGCCCAATTTGCAGGCTACAGCCACGTTCTTGTGCGCAAGGACAGCGACTGGCAATTCTACGATTCCGAGCCTCCGGAAAAAACAATGGCCTACTTTTCCAGCTTTCAAATGCAGCCTTATGCAAGCTTTGGCAATGCGCTTTTCCTATACAAGCTAGGCCAATTCAACATGATTTATTCCGCAGACAAGGCAGTGGAATACAGCTCAATGCACGACTTGTTCTCAAAAATGGAGCGTGAGCAAGACAAATCCGCGTTCTTTGCGCAAAACGGCACTGCCCTGCCCTTCACCCCGCAGCAATGCACGCTGGATTACATAGAAAAGCGCAGCCCTGCAGAAACGCACATAGGCGTCTCAGGCTCCAACTGCGCGCTGGTTTACCTCCAATCCTTTGATGCCAACTGGAGAGCATACGTTTCGCAAAAAAAGCCTGCCAACATGCTTGAAATAATAACAAGCGCGCCGATAAGCGAGGAAAACCATATCATGGCAAACGGCTTTGCAAACGCATGGCTTATTCAAAAGGAATGCAAAAACTCCTGCAATGTGGCGCTTTTCTATTACCCTGAATTTTACTACCAGCTGGGCTTGCATGTTTCCCTTGCAACACTGCTGAGCCTAATCGCATATGCACTTTGGAAATCCAAGGGCTATCCTGTATCTATTCCCGCTGCGCGAACAAAACAAGCAGCTGGCGGTTGCGGAAAAGTGGCGCAAACGGATAAACCGCCCCCCTGAGCAATTTTACCTTCAGCAGGCCGCTGGTTTTTATCGCATAAGACGGGTGCGCTGCGCACAGCGGGCTTGGATGCATCTCAACTTTGAACCCCTCTGCCTCCAGCCTTTGCGCAATTAAACCTGGCTCCCCTTTTGCAGCGTGTATCTCTGCGACGATTTTCTTTATGCGCTTCAAGACCGCGCTGTCAATTGCCCTGAAAACCCCAAATTCGCTGCCTTCAATGTCCATTTTGAGCAAATCAATGTCCCCATGCTCTTTTACAATGCTTTCTATAGTGGTTGTTTCAACGTGCGTTTTTTTCACGTGGCTCTCGCATGCAATCGCGGAATGACCGGAGCTGGTGGCTGCCTCGTAAAAATCAATGCCGTTTTCATCTGCCCAGAGCGCCTTGTTTATCGCAGTTACATTGCCAATGCTGTTTTGGCTGATATTCTCGCGCAGCAAGTCGTAGTTTCCGGCGCTGGGCTCAACCGAAACGACCTTGCGCGCAAAAACTGACGCAAGCATTGAGAATAGCCCCACGTGCGCGCCTGCATCCACAACCAGTTTTCCCCTGAAGTTCACCAGTTCAAATTCGCTCTTGTACTCATATTCCCTATTGAGCAAAACGTCCTTTATTGCAATAAAAAGCTCTTCATCCGGCACGCGAGCGTGCATTTTCTTCCCTTCAGCCTCAAACCCGATTTTTATCACATTGTTCCTTATGCCCAAAAACCCGTTCACTGCAGATTGCGCCAACCCCATAAAACCAACATCATTTCATGCCCAGATTTTTTATGCCTTGCGATTTTTCAAAATGGCGCCTCAATTATCTTCTGGAAGCCCTTCGCGCTTTTCTCCCAGCTGAAATTCCTGCTCCACTCAAGGCAGTTTTCCCCAAGCTCCCTTCTCCGCTTTCCATCCTGCAGCATTTTTACGGCAGCATCTGCCATTGCATCCGGGTTGCACTCCACCAGCACCCCAGTCTTGCCGTCCACTATGGAATCGCGCAAGCCGTCAATGCCGTACCCTACGCAGGGCGTCCCAAAAGAGTTCGCCTCTATAACAACAAGCCCCCACCCTTCGCGCACGCCCGGCACAAGAAGAAGGCTGGCGCTTTTGAGGATTTCCACTTTCCTTTGCTGCGCCACTTTCCCAAGCACCTGCACGTATTCCGGGGCATTTTTTCCAATCTCCTCCCTCAGGTACCCCTCGCCCATTATAATCCCCTGCATGCTTGGGATTTTTTCATGGATCTTCTTCATTGCAGCAAGCGCATCATCAGGCTTTTTCGCCCTTTTAAGCCTGCCCAAAAAAACAACAAGGGGCTCTTTTTGCTTTGGAGGCATTTTTTCAAGCGGCTTTATGCTTGAGCCGCTCAAAACCACGCCCACATCAAAAAATCCCATTTCCTCCAGCTCTTTTTTGAAAGACTCCGTAACCGTAATCGTTTTTGTTTTCCTGTACATGCGGATAAAAAACGGCTCAAGCATCTTCCCTATTTTTGAAAAAGGGAACGCAACCTCAAGGTCCCAGAATTCCCGCGCCATCTGGTGTATGAAAAATATTTTTTTCCCCTTTACATACATGGGCGTGAAAAAAGGGAGTGTGTTGCACTCATCCACCACAATGTCAACTTTTCCCCTGAATCTTCTAAAGTATTCCCAAAAAGCCCAAAAATAAACAGTAAGGAAATTCCCCCTGCGGATAACGTTTATACCGTCATATCGCTCTTCTTTTTTGCATCCGGGGAAAGCCGATGAGAACTGCCATACCTCGTGCGTTTTGGCAAGGTGGCGCAGCGTCTCATATGTGTTGATTTCAGCGCCGCCCGCAGATGGGTTTTTTATGTCCCTCCAATTCAAAAGAAGTATCCTCATTTTCCCACTCTGTCATAGTATTTCAGCACCTTAAGCCGGTACCATATTGCCATCGTATCCCAGAAAATCCAGAATATCTGCCTTACATCCACCCCGCTGCCAAAATCAATTCCGTATTTAAGCTCAATTGGCGCGTCCTTTATATGAAACCCCCCGTAACGCGCAAGCACCAAAAGCTCCAAATCATACGCATATTTTTTCACAAGCATTTTTGGCACCGCATGCTCAAGCACCTCCCTGCGGAAGAGCTTCATCCCAACCTGCGTGTCTGAAACAGGAAGCTGGAAAAGCACGAAATTAAGAATAAGGTAGCCGCGCGAGAGGATTTTTCTTAAAAGCGGGTATTTCACAATTGACTTGGGATGGTTTTTGCTGCCTATTATGACGTCCGCGCGGAACCGTTCCATGTACTCAAGGAACCTAGGTATTTGTGAGGGGGGCAAATCCGTGTCCGCATCAGCAAAAAGCACAAGCGCCCCCGTGGAGTGCCGAAATCCTTCCAGCAGTGCCCCGCCCTTCCCAATATTTTGCTTCAAATCCACAACGCGCGCCTGTGGGGTTTCCTTTGCAAACTTCTCAAGCTCCAGCAGCGTGTTATCCCTGCTGCCATCATTTACAAGCACTATTTCAAAATCAAGCCCTGCGCCTTGCAATGCGGCTTTCAGCTCTGCTAAGGAAGTTCCGAGGATTTTTTCCTTGTTATACGCAGGCACTATTACAGAAAGAGAAACCATTTTACCCCCCGGTATTATACACGCTTAGGCATCCCGAAGATTTTAAAGCGGTTCGGTTTGCCGCAACCCACCCGTATATGCCGTTACCAAGAAAACATCTGTCAACTATTATGCGCGAAACGCCTTCATTTTTCAGGCATGGGATGCTCTGCGCAGCAAGGCACTTTGTGTAATTTTCAGAGGAAAGCATTGTGCTGCTGAAATCAAGCGGGCTTACGCCCATTTGTATTTTCCCTTGGCCGAATTTGCCTGCCGGATTTGCAATCCTGCCGTCCAGCCCGAATGCAAGCGACCAAGTGTAACTGTTGTAGACGCTCCAAGGAAGGTATATTGTCGTTCCATTTTGCGCCGCAAGCAAGGAAATTTCCATGTATTCCTGAGGGTATGTGCCGGGCATTAATTGCCCGGCAAGCCCAATTGCAACATAATTGCACGCAATTGCAAAAACTATCAGCAGCGCAGGCAAAATCCATCCCAATTTGCGCTTGCCTGCCAGCATGTGCGCCCCTGCAGGAGCAAGAAGCGCGTATGCGCACACAACAAGCTCTGCCCATTTGTTGGAATCCCTGAACCCCACAAAGAACTGCACATTTTGGAAAAGCCAGTCAAACGCCCACCCCGTCCACGGATGGGAAATTCCGGTTGCAACAAGCACCCCGGCAATCCATCCGAATGCAAGCGCAAGGTGCAGCGGGTTTTTTGGATTCTGGAGGACTGCAAATGCAGACAGGCACATAAGAACTGCCACGAATGCTATTGCCGCCCATCTCCACACTTCTTTTGGAATGAAATCCGCTGGAGGGTAATTATATGCCAGCTTCATCGAGCTCTCCCTCCATGAGCCATACATAGCAGCCGATTTGAAAAGCGTGTTCATTCCTATGGACGCCTTTGGAGTGAAGAACTCGGCATGCGAAGGGTCAATGCTTGAAAGCAGCGCAGGCTTTGGGAGCGCAAAATAAGGCGCAATCCAGTAAGCATTGAAAAGCAAAAACATTGCTGCGAATTGCATATACGGGATTGCAAGCTTTTCCCTGCGTGTGCAAAAGAGCGCGTGCAGCGCAAAATAACCCCCCACCAGCAGCGCGTTCATTACAAGCCCCTGTATCTGAAGGTTAAGCAGCGTGAGGCAGAGCACAGGCTGCCATGCGCTTGAAAGCGCAGGCGTTGCAAGGAATTTTTTCGCAAAATAAAGCGTGATCGGAAGGGACGCAAGCGAGAGCACCATGAGGAACTGCCCCATCATTATCCTCTCGTACACGAAAGGGGAGAAAAACATTATTGCAGCCGAAAGCAGGTAAATAGCCCTTGGCTTTTCTCTGAAAAACATGAAAAGCCCTGTTGAGCCAAGAATAAAAATAAACAAGAAAAAAATCCTTGAGAACATTGCGGACGCGCCCTGCCCCAAAAGCAGCACAAAGGGCAGCTGGGGAAGCAGGAAAGGAATCCACCTAAATCCCGCCCCATCCTGCCCGTACACATCCATGAAGTTCGTGAAGGGCGTCATGTCAATGGAAGTTCCGCTCCAGTCAAGGTAGATGAATTCCCCGGCGGAAAAAAATAACGGGTGCAAAATCGCAAGGCATGCGATAATTCCGGGAAGGACTGCCCACAATATTTCGCAAACGGAGGCTTTGGCTGCAAAAGGCAGGCTCCTTTGCTGCCTGCACATTTCCACTATCCAGCTGATAGCACCTTCTTTTTTTTTCATAACAACCGGATTAACTTCCCACAATTTTATTTTAAACCAATCTGCGCATACACCTGCATGAGAAAAAAACTGGAAGCGATTTTCTTTTTCCTTGCGCCGCAGCAACAATTCCTCACGCTTAATGCGATTTCAATAATAGGCAGCATAGCCGCCATGGGGCTGGCATACATATACCAGCTCATTGCCGCGCGGGCGCTTTCCCTTGCGGATTACGGCTCCCTTGGCGTGCTTCTAGGCATCTGGGCAATACTCACAATCCCGCTTGGCTCAATTACCGCAGTGCTTGCGCGCGAAATGGCAAAACGCTCCTCAAGCCCCCAAGAAGCGAATTTCATATTCAAAAAGTATGCATATGGCGGCGGAATGCCTTCCATTGCGCTCTCGCTTGCATGCGCGCTGCTGCTCTATTTGCTCAACCAGCCCCTTCTTGCGCTTTTGCTGCTTGGGCTGCCCGCCTCGTTCCTGATATCCATAATAAGCGCGTGGCTGCAGGCAAAGGAAAAAATACTTGAGCTTTCCCTGATGCAGTGCTGCTCCCAGATTTTGCGCATACTTTCCCTGCTTTTTTTCCTTGCGCTTGGCTTGGGGCTTGCCGGCGCTGTAGGCTCTGTCCCAGCGTATATAACCATATTATTGCTCGTGCTTTTGCTCGTGTTTTATCCCCAGTTTCGCGATTCGTGCCCAACCCAAATACACCTGCGCGGCGAATTCATGCTTCTGGCTGCGCTGCTCCTGCTGCAAAACCTCCTTCTTTATCAGGATCTCTTTGCAGTAAAGTATTTCCTGCCTGCTGCGGAAGCAGGGCTATACAACGCAGCCGAGGTAACTGCAAAAATATTGGTGTTTTTTGCAGGCGCAATAGGCATAGTGCTTTACCCCAAAATAGCAAAGCTTGAAGGTGCACAGCTTGCAAGGGAGGGAAAGATGCTGCTTGCAATCAGCGGCGTGCTATTGCTGCCAGTGTTTTTTGGCTTTCTTGTTTTCGGGCAGCAGTTCATAACACTCTTTTACGGAGAAAAATTTGCCGCCGCAGTGGAGCCCTTCCGGCTGCTTAGCATAGCAATGCTTGTAATGGGCTGGGCGCAGCTTCTCACGCTTTTCCTTATGGCGCGCAAGCGTGAGAAATCACTCCTGCTTTCCTATTCGCTGGCAGTTGTTTTGAACACGCTTGCGCTTTTTACGCTTGTGCCGCTGTACGGAATGGCAGGCGCAGCGCTGGGCATAATCATAACCTCTGGCGCGCTCCTGCTTGCGCTGCTGTGGCATGTGTTACGACTTCCATCTATTCATGCTATGGAGCAATCTTTATAAATATAAGCGGAAAAAACTTTATTGATTTTACTACAGCTTGGCGTTAGGAGGGCTTTTATGCAAAAATTCAATTTCGGCATTCTCTTTAAGAACAAACTTTTGCTCTCGTTAATTTTGGCGGTTGCAGTGGTTGCGGTATTATTCTACTCAACGCCCGCATTGGCATTCCACGCAGGCAACTCCCCCGGCGTTTCATACACGCCCGGACAGGCAAACCTAACTGTAACAGTTGAAATAATCAAGGATCATCTTGAGGAAATATTGCTCAGCCCTGACAACATAACCGCCTCCTTGCTCTACACCACTGGCTTCATGACTGAACGGATTTCCGCAACTAACTGCACTTTTAGCACCCTTTCATACACGAACATTTCCGGCGAAAACTATGGCTTTGATTTTTACGGATACGGATATGGCTTCTATGATGAAACCTTGCAAATACGCTCCAACCACAGCGGCTACAATTATTACAGCGGCTATGATTATGGTTACGGTTATGGGAATGCATCCGGCACCTCCATTTACTGCACGTTCCACTTCAACTCAACCTACACGCTGAACAAAATAGTGGTAGGCATCACAACCTATGTTAACGGCTACAACCTGCTCAATTCCTCAACATACTCTTCTGCAACCGCCACAAGCAACCTGATCTTCACGCAGATAATAGCATTCCAGCAGGCAAACGGCACAGTGAACGGCACAACTTTCACTGCAAACGCAACAACCACAATAGCGTTCACAACGCAAGACGGCGATACCCCGATGAAGGTGGTGATGGGAAACGCAACTGTAATGACAGTTCCAAACAACTCCTTCACGCCGGGCATAATCACAATAGGAGTGGTTCCGCCTGCCAACACGCCTGCAGACCTTAACACCTCAAGAACAATGGGCCCTGTGCTTGAGCTTGGCCCTTCAGGTGCAACGTTCTCCCCTGCAATAAATATCTCCTTTAACATGAGCGTGGTGAAGAACGAGTCCGGACAAACGATTGCGCAATTATATGCGCTTTACACTTCAGGCTACCTGAAAATAAGGAAAGTGAACTCATCCGGGACTTACGACCTTAGCACCACATGGGTAGGCGGCACAGGCGAATCATGCGCTGACTGCCTGCTAGTAACGCAAGTTACCAGCTTCTCTAATTTTGCCACCTATGACTCCACGCCTGCTTCCAGCTCCAGCTCAACTTCCAGCTCATCCTCAAACGGAGGCAGTTCAATAACCCCTTCATCTTTTGCGCCTGCCAATGAAACAGGAACCGATACAGAAACCCAAACTCCGGCACCAACTCCGGCACCCACCACTGGGAAACCAATAGCGGTGCTTTCAGCCCCATCAAGCATAACCGTTGGAGATAGTGTTGTTCTCACTCTCACTGACCTATACGGGGCACCAATAAGCGGCGCAACAATTGTTGTAACGGATCCATTCGGCAACAGCCTTGAATACATCACGGATGCAACCGGCAAGGCGGGCTTCACTGCAACAGCAGAAGGCACCTACACCTATTCTGTAAACGGCATGGATCTTGCAAACCCGCCTTCCACAGTGTCCGCTGCAAAGGAATCCGCAGCGCCGTCACCCACTCAATATGAGCCACAGGCACCTTCCTCAACAACAGAAGAAGCGCTTTCAGCAGGCTGGGGAGCGCTCTTCCTCGTAGGCGCAGGCTTGCTTGTGGTCGCAGTTCTTGGAGGCGCAGCTTACCTGCTACTCTCCAAGAAGGGCAGATTATCTACTTTTTGGAAGGTGATCTAATGCGCGGTGTTAGTATATGCATAGTATTCCTGCTTGCTTTTGCTTCGCTTTCCTTTGCAGGGACTGACGGCAACATAAGCGGCACGGTATATTACAACAACAGCGGCACGCTTATTGCGGTTGCAAGTGCAAACGTAACTCTTGACCCGCTCCCTGCGGAAGCGCCCAACATCACCTCCATTGCTGATGAAAACGGCAACTATTCCTTTTCCAATCTTAGTTATACCGATGCAGGCATCCAGTATTTTGTGAGCGCGCGCTACCAGGAGAATGCAAGCCAGGCCGTGTTCATAAATCTCACAGACGCAACCCCCAACCAGGAACAAAACCTTGTTTTTAACCCTGTCCCTCCCGGCGACAGCGACAACGGCACCAACGGCTCAATAAGCGGCTACATACTACTGGCGGGCAACCTCACTGCTGCAAACGTAACATTGCGCAACCAGACCACAATAATTGCAGTGAACATCACAGAGGACGGAGTTGGATTTTACAATTTCAGCGGGCTTTACTACCCTGACATCTACAGCGTGCTTGTAGTGCCGCTTGCAAGCCCGGACGCAAACGCATCAATAGACAATTTGCAGCTGGACTCAGAAAATTACATTGTAGCCCAGAACATCTCAATAGGAGGGAACCAGGGCGGGCAATGCAGCAACTACTCAATAAGCGGATGGCTTCTCAACACAGAGGGCAACCCCATAATGGACCAGCTTGGGGTTAATGCATACGGGGGAATGGGCGGCGGAAGCAGCAACCAGTCAGTGAACGGCTCATACACGCTTTCCTGCCTTGGAAATGGCACGTGGTATGTTGGCGCGGGCGGCCCAGGATACCAATGGGAGCAGGTGAACGTTACAATAACAGATACAAGCAACACCAGCATAAACATAACGCTCTACAACATGCAAGGCGGGCCGCAGGGTTGCGGTGGCACTGCTTCCATTTACGGCTACATCCGCGGCAACGCCTCTGGCGGGACTTTGGCGAGTTTTGCGGCGGCGGGACCCAGACTGACAACTCTGGATTTTACAACATTTCCGGCCTGAGCGCAGGAATCTTCATGCTCAACGTCATGCCTGCGCAGGACAGCGGCTACCCTGAAGCCAATCTTGGCCCAGATGACTGGATAACGCTTGCGGAAAACGATTCCCAATGGGAAAAGAATTTCACGCTGCAGCGAAGCGGCTTTGTGTACGGGTGCGTGCTTGGCAACAACACAACAGCGCTTGTTCCTTTGCAGGGCGCTTCAGCAAATATTTTTGAGCCGACCCCGGGCGGCGCATGGGGCTGGGGGCAAACAGGCGAGAACGGATGCTTCAATGTTTCAATCTCTCCGGGAACCGGATACATGATAAACATCAATTCGCCGTACAACTCTGGCTATTCAAATTACATGCAGAACACGCAGAATGGCGGAGACGGCATAGACGTGGTTTCAGGCGCAACAACCATGTTTGGCAACGTAACATTGCGCCTTGGCGCAAGGATACGCGGGTACGTTACGAATGCAAACGGCACGGGCCTGCAATGGATTTCAGTGAATGCGCACCCGCGCATGATGGGCCCGGGCGAGGGAAACGGCGGCGGCAACGACTGGGGCTTTGCCAACACAAACGAGCAGGGCTATTTTGAAATATCCGGCCTCACGGAGAACAACTCCTATGACCTTGAGGCTTTCCCTGACCCCAACTCCGACTATTCAACCGGCAGCGCGCAAGCAGAGCTTACAAGCGCAATAACAGAAGTAAACATAACGCTCATCACCGGCAACCGCGTGTTCGGCACAGTAACGTGCGACGGCAGCGCAATCCCCTACGTGCCTGTAAACGTTTTCTCTTCAGAAGGCATGGGCAACGGGCCAATGATGGGCGCAATGGAATCAGGCAGGTTTGCATTCTCAATGACTGACAACAACGGCGAATACAGCGCAAGGGGCCTGCTTGCGGGCAACTACTCAATGCGCGTGGAAACCCCGTGGAACCAGGAAATAGATTGTTCCAATGCCTTTGAGAGCATAGAAGTTACGGGCGCATTGGAGCACAACGTATCAATGCCGCTGGCATCCATCCTGACAGGATACGTGCTTGACGCATCGGACAACAGCACAATCCCATACGGGTTCGTGGACGCATTTGTCCCCTCGCAAGGGCAACCGGGCGAACAAATGATGGGGCCGTCCGCGTATGCAATGGTAAATGAAAGCGGCGGCTATACCCTGCACCTCACGCCCAACAACGCATCCTACATAGTGCACGTGCAGCCCCCATGGGGCACAACGTACGCAGGGCAGGAGGGCACAGTGCGCATCAATGCCTCAGGGCAGACAACAGCGCTTAACTTCAGCCTCACTTCAGGCGGCATAATATCTGGCAGGGTGCAAAACTCAAGCGGCAGCCCGGTGCAGTTCGCATTCGTGAACGCATTCTCGGAGAACGCGCACTCCTTTGGGTTTGCAAGCACCTCTTCCGACGGCACGTTCAGTGTGCGCGGCCTCTCCGCTGCAACCGACTTCAACCTGTTCATACAGCCCTCCTTCACCTCGAGCACCTACGCCACCGTGGTGCCCACCTTTGTTGAGAGCGTTACAGTGAGCGAAGGGCAGACAACAGACCTTGGCACAATTACCGCATCAGACGCCGACTCAAGCCTTTCACTCACAATAACGGACAACGGCATCGCGCTTGCCAACCTGAACGTGCATGCATGGAAGCCCTTTACGCCCTTCTTCGGATACTGCAGCACAAACATAAGCGGCATGTGCGACATAAACGGGCTGCTATCGGGCAGCTACGACGTTTTCATAGAGCCAAGCGGCACCCGCCCGCCAGTCTTCCGCAGCGTGAACGTGAGCGGCTCGGGCTCATACGTGTTTGACTACACATCCGACCTTGGCAGCCTCTACGACATAAACGGCACTGTGTCAAACGGCACTGACCCAATCCCGTATGCGGACGTGGGCATATTCAGCGAGAGCGCACACTTTGGCACGCACGCATTCGCGGATGCAAACGGCTTCTTCACGCTTTACGGGGTTCCCTCAGGCAACTACACGCTGAACGCGGACAGCTGGGGCTACTACCACTACATGGAACAGCTGGAAGTCGGCGCAAATGCAGTGCACAACATAACATTGGCATCGTTCAACGTTGCGGAGTCCTTCACAGTGGACGGCTATCTTGTCTCGCCCACAAGCTCCTCGGTTTCCACAAAGACCGTGGTCATTGTGGACGCGCAAAACGCATCCCTATTCAGCACTTTCAACGTGACGGATGCAAGCGGCTACTACACAATAGCAGGCGTGCCTGCCTCTACCTACATGATAAGCGCGGCAATGGGCAACCGAACCTATTCCTCAAACCAGACAAATGTGAGCGCAAGCACAACAATTAACATTACTGTATCATAGGAGGCGATTGATATGGCACACCAAACACACCAGCGGCTTGTCGGAATTGCACTGCTCTTTTTGTTTTTTGCAGCAATCTCATTCGCATCCCCCGCAGCGAACGCAGGCACTGACCAGACAACAACTGTCGGGCAGAACATAAGCGCGAACGGCGCATCCTCCACGTGCTCCGGCTGCTCCATAACTTCCTATAACTGGAACTTCGGGGACAATGGGACGGCGAGCGGCGTTTCAGCAACGCACTCCTACTCGTCTGCAGGCAGCTACAGCGTAACCCTCACAATAGTCGCAAACAATTCCGAGATAAGCTCGGACACTTTTACTGCAACAGTGCAATCCGGAGATGCAACCCCGCCCGCAATAACCCACACCAACATAACCGACTGGACGCAAAATACAGTGCTGTCTGTGAGCGCAACGATTACTGACAACGTGGGGGTTTCAAGCGCAACCCTTTATTACAAAAACTCAACGGATGGCGCAACCTTCTCGTCAACCTCAATGAGCTCAAACGGAAACACCTATTCGGGCACAATACCCTCAAGCGCAACAAACGGCACAAACATTTCCTATTACATAAGCGCGTCGGACGGCAGTTCAAACTCCATAAGCTACCCGGCAGGCGGTTCATCTTCGCCCCTTGTGGCGAACCTCTTGGAAACAGACATTGTCGCACCCATTACGACCTTTGTGAGCGTAGCCGGGGATTCCTCCTCGCCCTACTGGGTGACTTCGGGCGCCTCAAACAACGCGCAGGTGCTTGCAGTGGGCGAATCAGGCATGCTTTGCCGCATGGGGCCATCAAACACAAACTATTCCGGCATGACAGTGGGATACGTGGACTGCACAATAAGCGGCACAAGCGCAAACTGCACTGACAGCATAGTAGACGGAAACTACACCCGCTATGTTGCGTGCAAGGACTCAAGCGGCAACGAGCAGACAAACGCAAGCACGCTCACGGTTTCCTTCGGGGTTGACAGCACCGCGCCAGTTTCACTTTCCTCAATAACAGCCACTGAACTCTCAGGCAGGGTACGGATGCGCTGGACCCCTTCCACGGACAACACAAGCGGAGTTTCAGTCCATAAAATCTACAGGAGCGCAAGCTGCGCCTCAAACTATTCCTCAATAGCGTCTGTGGGCTCAGCGGTTTCAGAATACAATGACACAACAGGCGCAAGCGGAATTGATTACTGCTATCGCATTTATGCGCAGGATGCAGCAGGAACCCTTGCATCCACCTCGCCCACAACGGCCGCAATAACATTTGGGGCACCAAGAATAACTGCGCTTTCCATGTCACTCTCAAGCGGCACGCTCACCCTTTCCACAACCACATCTGAAAATGCAACCTGCCGCTATTCGGCATCCAACGCGGGCTTTTCCTCAATGTCAAGCGAATTCACAACCGGCCAAAACACAACTGCGCATAGCGTTGGCGTTTCAGGCACCTCAGGCAGCATAATATACTATGCAAGCTGCGCTGACACGCTTGGAAACGCAATGAGCACGGCAAACTCAACAAACTACATGTTTGCAAGCGCATCCACCACGACCGGCAGCACAGGCAACACAGGAGCCGGCGGCAATGTAGCGCAAGGCCAGCCAGCTCCTTCGGACAGTGAAACTCAAACAGAGCCCGCACAGCCAGCCCAGCCAGCCGAACCAAACGCACCTGCGCCTAGGGAAACACAGGCGAGCATTATAGCCCCCACAGCAGTTTCAGAGGGCGAAACAGTTACAATCACGCTCGTTGATGCTGTTGGCGCCCCAATAAGCGGCGCAAATGTCATTGTTACCGGCCCTGCAGGAAACAAGCTTGAGTACATCACGGACTCCAACGGCCAGTTCAGGTTCACTGCGCTTTCAGAGGGCACATACTCTTATGCTGTGGAAGGCGTGCAGCTCACTTCATCAGCGCAGACAAGCGCAACAAAAAGCCAGGCAGCAACACCAAGCGTTGTGGAGCAGGCTTCAGCCCCTGAAGGCGCGGCAACAGAAGGAGCGCCTTCAGCAGGCTGGGGAGCGCTCTTCCTCGTAGGCGCAGGCTTGCTTGTGGTCGCAGTTCTTGGAGGCGCAGCTTACCTGCTACTCTCCAAGAAGGGCAGGCGCTCTTCCTCGTAGGCGCAGGCTTGCTTGTGGTCGCAGTTCTTGGAGGCGCAGCTTACCTGCTACTCTCCAAGAAGGGCAGGAAAGGGCTCTGAACTTTTCCCCTTTGAATATTTATTTTTTATTTTTTAAGGAGCTTAGCCGCAGGCTTGGCAGCCGCAGGCTTGGCTTGCGCCCCTTTCTGGCTGCTATTTATATTTTCATGCCCAATCGCCTTGCATGCAGCACGTTTCCATGCTTGCCTGGCGCCCACAAATGCTTTTGCCCGCACTCCAGCAAGCGAAGGAGGCATTCCCAGACGCGCATTTATTCGCATGCTGCCAAGAAAAAGACGCGCACTTGCCGTCCCAAGGCGGCCTGCAGTTTTTTTGCGCAGAGGATGCGGATGAATTTTTCAAATACGGGGCAGAATATGGGACAAAAGAGCTGCAATCCTCAATAGGGCATTGGCGAAACCTGATGCAGCTTGCAAGCGTTTCCCTAGGCAGTCCCCCTCTCATTTTCCTTGACGACGACATTCTCCCGGACAAAAACTGCGGTGCTGTTTTTTCCGCCTCATTGCAAAAATACGATCTTGTGCAGGGCGCATACAATGGCTGCCTTGGAAACGGCATTTACATGCTTGTTTATTTTTTTGACTGGCTGCTTGATCAGCGCAAGCGCGCGGATTTCCAAAACACTGCGGAACTCATGCTCAGGGGCACAGTGCGCCGCACGCATGCACAAGCCTCCCTGCGGGGGCTTTCAGGCGGCCTTTTTGGCATAAGCAGCAAGCTAAAATCAAGGCAGGCATTTTTCCCTACAAAATATCCGTTTGACGACCATTTCTTTGAGTTTTGCTGCAGGCACGCCTTCAAGCAGGCAAATTTCATGGATGAGCGCACACCCGCCTCTGACATACCCACAGCAACGCACGAAACAGTCACCTCTGCTTCTTTCTCCAAGCTTGTGGATCACTATATACTATATGTGCGTTCCTCAATTGTGGAAACCTATTCCTACTACTGCTTATGTGGCAAAATACCGCAACTTGTGAATAATAGGCACGTGCTGGCACGCATAAGCAACTTTGACGCGCAGCAAATGTGCAGCCTGCTAACCTCTCAAGCAGCGCTTGAAAAGTTCAAAAAGGCGGCAGAGCACCACCTTAAGGGGGGCTTTGGCAAGCCCATTGATTCCCAGTTGCGCAGGGTCGCGTCCCTTTGCGAGCAAGACTTTTTTGTTGGCATTGAAGAGCTTGAAAAAGAGTGGGCAAATTTCATACAGGAGCAGCAGTGGCTTAAGGATGCTCTTATGCTTGCCAATGCCAACCCACAGCACGCCAAAGGTGCGCTTTTTGCCAGCAGGGAATAGCCAGCATGCACTAATGCACGGCAAATGTGGATGTATTGAGTTTATCGCCGTAACAAATATTCAAATCTCCCATATTATACGTTAAAAACAACAGGAATTCGTCAGTGGATGTTGGCATAATATGGCATTTAACGATATTAAATATTTTATTTCTAAACAAAACTTTATACATATTGATAACATTTAAATACCTTCCGAAGAAAGCTATTCCTATCTCTATGAGAGGCACTCTATGAGCGCCCGAGGGAAAAGGGTACACGGAATGGAATATATGAAGGGCACAAAGACTTGTCGCTGGTAATCTTTGTGAAATGAGTGCCCTTTGAAGGCAGCGACAAGACACCAAACAGAAAACACATGAGGTGAATACATGAAAGGAGTGAACGTAAAGAAAATAGCCGCACTGGCAGGCGTCGCTCTCCTCGCGGGCGCAGGCATAGCAGCAGCTGACGTAGTATACGGCAGCACGCAGCTAGTCGACCAGAACGGCCAGCCAACAGTGAAAATCGTTGTTGGCTCAATGGCGCAAGTATCCGACGGCGTTGCAGCCGCGAACATTGCAGCCGTGATTGCAAACAATGCATACATGACGTCAACGCTTAGTGCAAGCGTACCAAATGACGCATGCAGCGTTGGGGGCAGCACAAACGCAACTGGCGAAGGAACATGCGCAATCTCCAACAAGAAGGTTACGCTGTCCGTAAGCATGCCCGGCGCAATCGCAGGGGCATACCAGTTCAACACACTGATAACGGACACAATTGACAAAACGCTGGCGAACCGTGCCTCCACAAACAGCGAGGACATGTACACGTCAACGAATGCGTCTGACGCATCTACCGTGATCTCTCCACTGAGGTTCGGCTTGGGCGACGTATCAAAGGCACAATTGCTTTACCGCATAGGCGGAGCACAATACTCTGGCTTTGCAGACAGCATGCAGGCAGACCCACAGGCAACCTCAGAGTATGCATACACCGAGGAGCAGAACTTCTGGGTAGGTTCAAGCTCCAATGCAATTGCGTACGATGAAGGCAGCAGCTACCGCGACGTTGTTGCAAAATACACAGTAGCAGCGTATAACGCGCGCTTTTTGGGCAACGACTACGGCATTCCGGTGTGCACAGGCGGCGACAGGACCGCAGGCGACTGGACAAACTGCGCAAACGACACAAACTACCTTACAGCAAATCACCGCCTGAAAATCAACTTCATGGGCGGCGAATGGGTAGTTTCTGCAATGACAAGGCCAACAACGGCACTTGCATCCTCAACAGCTGCAATAAACGGCGGTGAGATAAAGCTTGCCAAAGAGGCAAAGCACGACATTGTGAACGTAGGCGGTGTGCTTGATGCGGGCACCTTCAAGGTAAGGCTCGCCGACATATCAACAGCAACAGGCTCTGATAACGCACACCCTGCAATCATTGACGTGCTTGACTCCAACGACGTAATCGTAGGGCAGATAACCGTGAACGCAGGCTCAACATACACGTTCGTGCAGAGCGGAACAGACGCATCTGTAAAAATACACGTGTACAAGACAGCGCCCGGGTTTACCCTCAACGCAAAGTGGGCTGAGATCGCAGTCTACACTGATGAGATAGTGTTGCGCGACGGCCAGAGGTACAACCAAGTTACCACAACGGACCCGAACAAGAACTTCAAGGTGTCTCTCATTTGGAAGAACCGCGACTATGCAGCAGGCGACTCTTCACAGAGCAGCACTGTCGCTGACTCGCTGCGTGAAATCGTAATCTACAATGAGCAGGACTTCACAGGGCAGAAGTATGCAGCAGGGGACTCGTTCAACTTCCTTGCAACAGACCCGGCATACAGCTTGACCTACAGCGGTCTTGACCTCACTGACACAGACTACGAGGGAATAAGTGTTACGGCGTTGTCCTCAACGGACTACACTGTTGCATACACTGGCACTGACTCGTGCACAACAACAGGCACGTACACTGCCAAGCTCATTGAAGTGAGCGCGGACGGCTTGTCATTCGGCGGCTCTGGAGACCTCCTTACAATAAGTGGTTCCAGCTATGTTGTTGACAGGTTCTATATAGACCCAATCGGCTTGAACGGCAGCGATGACGGATTCCTTCCGGTAGGCACACAGAACACCAGCCTTAACATCAACATCAACGCAACCCTCCCGAAAATCCTCTTCAGGCCAGCCAACAGTGATTGTTATTTCTACAAGAACATAACAACCATCCAGACGGTGGGCGCCGGAACAAACGGCTCGCAGGCAATATCTGCCAGCAGCACTGTGAGGTACGACAACGCAGGCGCTGAGAGCGAAGCACAGGGATTGCTTTTCCTTGCCAAACTCAACCAGACCACGCCTTTCTTTGAGACCAACCCAAGCGGATATCAGTTTGACCTCGTGTTACAGGAGGATGCAGGCGAGCTCAACACGTCTTCACACTACCCAGTGTGGATACATCTGCCTTTCATCACCAACACGTCGGCAGGCACATTCCGCTTTAAGACTGAGGATGCCAGCACCTCGCAGGTGTACTATGACGGCGTAACAGCAGCTCAGGCAGCTGCCTTTGAGCTTCCGCTTGTAACAGAGCGCGGCTCACAGGTGCTTGACGTGTCAACGTCAGACGCGGAAATGCAAATTGCAAAGAAAGTCGGCATGCCGACTTTCACCTTTGCAGCATCCGACATCGTTGTCTCTGAAGGCAACACTGCGGACTACGTGCTTGGCGAAGGCGACTCCGAGACATTCGGCGGCGTTGAGGTAACAGTGAGCAAGATAGAGCAGACGGTCGGCTCATGCACCGCATCCACATCAGGTGGAGTGGCATGCACTGTTGACACAAGCAAGGCGGTAATAAGCCCCAACAATGCAGCGCAGGTGGTTGCGACCCAGCCCTACACCCTCACCAGCAACCTTGTCGTAACAGACAGGGAAGCGCCCTCAACCGGCGTGGTGATTGCAGTGGGCGGCCCGCTTGTCAACACGGTGACAGCGGACATGCTCAGCGGCTCAACGGTGGACTTCCAGACTGATGCAGTAGTGGTGCGGGAGATTGTCCCAAGCAGCAAGATTGTTGTTGCTGGTGCAACCGCGGCTGACACGCTCACTGCAGCAGAGCAGTTCATCGCAGGGATACGCAGGCAATAAGTTCGGACCCTACGCCCCCTGCAAAGGGGGCTCCCTTTTTTCTTTTTATTTTTCTTTCCTTCTTCTATATTTTTCCTTCCCATTTCAATTAAGTATTTAAATTCCACCTTCTAATTTTACCCCATGAAAACCACTTTCGCATTCATCTCCCTGCTCTTTTTGGCTTCCATCGCATTTTCCTTTCCGGCTTCGGATTATTTGTACCCCGGCGAGTCAGAAGCCTCTGTAAGCTCGGATTCCTTTACCCTTGATTCCTCAACTTCCTCATTCACACTTGTAAAAATATCAAGCAACCCGGTTTTCCTTCTCAAGGACGATGTTCCGGTAACAGACATTACCCTGATTGCGCAATATTTGCGCGAATACTACCAAACAAGGCTCTATCCATCAGAGGAGGAGCTTGGAGAGCTAAGGCAATTCTTTGTTGATTTCAATGCAAGCAGGGATGCGGAAGTTGCCATTTTCCTTGGCAGCGACGTAAAATTCAAGGCAGAATCCACGTGCAGGCAGCAAACAGGCCTGTCCACGATAATGATGTGCAGCACTCAATCGGAGTGCAATGCGCTTGCGGGCATTATATGTGCGCTTTACGAGGGCAGCAGCTGCGACCCGGGAATTCTTGGGGCAGGCATCTACCCTTACGCAGTGGCGGTAAGCTCCCTTGACACGCAAATGGCAGCCGTGTTTTCAGCCCTTGACACAATGACACAGGACAATATGAATGACAAGCTCACAATCCTTTCGGGAACAATTGCGCCGCTTCGCACAGCCGCAAACTCCCTTGCGCACAGCACCCTGCGCATGCCAACAACTGAGGGCGACATTTGCATGCCGGGCACCTGCTACGCAGGCCAATCCTGCTGGACTGAATGCTCGCAGCTTATCTCAATATGCCCCTCAGAAATACTCCCGACCTCAAAGCTTGATTTGGCAGCAGCAAAAATCTCCTCGCTGCAAGGCCGCGTAGCCTCACTTTCGCAGCCTGAGGCAGTTTCAATGCAAGTCGCAGCAGCAACTCAAGAGAGGCTTGCCTACCGTGATAATGCACTGCTTGCGGCAGAATACACTTCAAAATACAACGCGCTTAAGGCGCGCCATGCACCTGTTGTAGAAACAGCGGAAAATGCATCTTCCCTTGTGATGAACGCGCAGCTTGATGCAAAGCTTTCAGTTCTCCATTCCGCAGCGGAGTCCATAGAAACTTCAATAGCCTCCAAGGATTTCTCCCGCCTCAACTTCTCCTTTGCGCAATATGAAAACGCAAGCGGAGAGCTTGCCCCAATAGTTGCAAACGAAAACCTTACCGCATCCTACTGGAAGGCAATTGACGCCCAAGATGACGCAAGCGACGCGCTGCTTTCGGCAGGCTGGGCAGTGAACTCCAACAACCAGCAGGAGCTTGAAGGCTATAACCGCCTTGTGTTCCGCATGCGTGCGCTTGATGGCACTTTCCAGCCGCCACTTTCCGATGCCCAATACTCGCAGCTTTCGCAAAATTACACAGGGCTTACGTCCGACATAAACGCATTCATCGCATCCAC
>JAGVWK010000024.1 GCA_018304295.1 Microcaldota archaeon
AGCGCACCCGGCTGTTCTTTTTTGCAAATATCTCAACCACCGCGGAATGCAAAGAGCGCGTGTCATAGCGGGGCGCGGAGCATCCCTCTATGTAATTCACTTCGCTTCCCTCCTCCGCGATTATGAGCGTGTGCTCAAACTGCCCCTCGCCCGGATAGTTCATCATGAAGTAAATCTGAAGAGGCATTTCAATTTTCACGCCCTTTGGCACGTATACAAAGCTCCCGCCGCTCCAAAGCGCGCCGTGCAATGCGGAAAATTTGTTGTCAGCCGCCGGCACGCACTTTGTCATGAAATATTCCTTCACAATCTCTGGATACTCCACAAGCGCGGTATCCGTGTCCATGAATATCACGCCCATTGCCTCAAGCTCCTTGCGGATGTTGAAATAGCGCGTTTCGCTGTCATACATCGCCCCAACGCCGGCGAGGAATTTCTTTTCAGCCTCGGGTATTCCCAGCCTGTCAAAAGTCTCCTTTATGTAAGAGGGCACCTTGTCCCAGTCCTTTGTTTTCTCCCCTTCGGGCTTTATGTAGGGCCAGATATTCTCAACGTCAAGCTCGCTTAAGTCAGCCCCCCACGTTGGCATGGGCTTTTTTTGGTATATCTTGAAGCTATCAAGCCTCTTTTGCGTCATCCAGTCCGGCTCCCCTTTTAGGTGGGAAATCTCTTTTATGTGCTCTTCGGTAAGCCCCTGCTGCACGCGCAGCGCGTATTTTGGCGCGTCCGCCTGCTTTTTTGCGCGCCTGCCCTCAAGCGCGCTTTCAATTTCAAGTATGTTTTCGTTCATTTTAACACTTGTTTTCCGAATTATTCCCTGCCCTTTCCCATCTTCTCATACCCGTGCTTTTCAAGCTCTTTTGCAAGCGCGCTTGTGCCTGAGCGCACGATTTTCCCATCCACCATCACGTGCACAAAATCCGGCTCCACATATTTGAGTATCCTCTGGTAGTGCGTTATTATTAGCACGCCCAAAAACGGATTTTTAAGCCCCTCTATGCCGTTTGCGACTACCCGCAGCGCGTCTATGTCAAGGCCGGAATCCGTCTCATCCAGTATTGCAAATTTTGGCTTAAGCATTGCCATCTGCAGTATTTCGCACCGTTTTTTCTCCCCGCCTGAAAATCCCTCGTTAAGATACCTGTATGCGAACTCCTTTTTCATTTTCAAAAGCTTCATCTGCTTTTCCAATTCAGAGCTGAACTCCGCGCTTGAAATAGGCTCCTCCCTTCTCTCATTAAGCGCAGTGCGCAAAAAATTTGAGAGGGTTACGCCGCTTACTTCGCACGGATACTGGAAGGACAGGAAAAGGCCTGCCTTTGCGCGCTCCTCAACTGGCATTTCCAAAATGCTCCTGCCATCAAGCAAAATGTCCCCGCTCTCCACCTTGTATTTGGGGTTGCCCATTATCGCGTTTGAGAGCGTGCTCTTCCCAGAGCCGTTGGGCCCCATTATTGCGTGCAATTGCCCCTGCCTTATTTTGAGGCTGAGCCCTTTCAGTATTTCCTTCTGCTCCACGCTAACGTGCAAATCCCGTATTTCAAGTTCCATTTTCGCACCGTCTTTTGCTGCTTTGCGCACTTATTTCACGCAATACTGGTAAGGAAAACGCGTGTCGTCCAGCATTTTCTGCTTCCGCATTATTTTACAAATGCCGCATATGCCGTCGTTAAGGTCTTTTTGGGGGTTCTTGCTCCTTATGAGCTTTCCTGCCAATGCCTTTATCGCGCCCGTGACTTTTTTGTTTGAGCTTATTTTTGCCATGCTCCTGCCCCTCTTTCCCTTAAGGTATTGTGAGATTGCAGGCTGGGTTATCCCCATAAGCTCACACGCATACATCTGCGTTGCGCCCCTGCCCTTTACAAGCTCCATTGCAAGCGCGGAGCGTATTGCCGGAAGCGCATGTGCCACGACTATTTCGCAGAATATAGGCATTCTACCACCTCTTTTGCTGTTATTATGGATAACGACGTTATATTTAAAATACCTATCCTTTTTGCCAGTGTTCATACTATCGCAATGCCCAGCAAAAGGCATTTATATTGTGGGTGCATTATTACAGCGGTAAGCATGGCGCGCAAAAAAATTTTCAAGGGGCCGATGCAACAGAGGCGGCAGCGGGTATTTGCCCCGCAGCAGCCGCAGCCCGAAATCCCTCTACGGCAGGCACAGCCACAGCAGCCTTCCTCTCCGGTATTTGGGACTTTTGACGTGAAGTCAGGCCTAGCGCAGATGCTCAAGGGCGGCGTGATAATGGACGTTACAAACGCGGCGCAGGCGCGCATTGCGGAGGATGCCGGCGCGGTCGCGGTAATGGCGCTTGAGCGCGTTCCCTCCGACATACGCAAGGACGGCGGTGTTGCGCGCATGTCAGACCCTCTCATGATAAAGGAAATACTCGCTTCCGTGAGCATTCCGGTGATGGCAAAATGCCGCATAGGGCACTTTGCAGAGGCGCAAATACTCCAGTCCCTTAACGTTGACTTCATAGACGAAAGCGAGGTGCTCACGCCTGCGGATGAGCAGTTCCACATAAACAAGCACGAGTTCACGGTTCCTTTTGTGTGCGGCTGCAAAAACCTCGGGGAGGCATTGCGGCGTATACACGAGGGGGCTGCAATGATGCGCACAAAAGGCGAGGCAGGCACGGGCAACATAGTGGAGGCAATAAGGCACATACGCGCGGTAAACTCCTCAATCGCATCCCTTGCAAACAGGCGCAACGTGGAATACGAGCGCATGGCGCAGGAAATGCGAGTCCCCTACCAGCTTGTGCTCACAACCGCAAAGCTTGGCAGGCTTCCTGTTGTGAATTTTGCGGCAGGCGGGATAGCAACGCCTGCGGACGCTTCAATGTGCATGCAGCTTGGGTGCGACGGGGTTTTTGTTGGCAGCGGCATTTTCAAGTCCTCAGAACCCGAAAAGCGCGCGGAAGCGATAGTGAACGCGGTTGCAAACTTTGCGGATGCGCGCGCGCTTGCAAAGGCATCCGAGGGAATAGGGGAGGCAATGCGCGGGCTTGACGTAAAGGAGATACCGCATCAAAACAGGTTCTCATTCAGGGGCGTATGAATATGCGCATAGGGATACTTTCATTGCAGGGTGATTTTGCGGAGCACTCCCACGCAACGCTTTCAGCGGCGTATCGGCTTAACACGCCTTGCACAATAGTGCACGTGCGCACAAAAGAGCAGCTTGAGGGGCTGGACGGGCTCATAATGCCCGGCGGGGAAAGCACGACAATGAGCAAGCTCCTTTTGCGCAAGGGGATGTTTTCCGAAATTTCAAAAATACCGAAAATATTAGGCACGTGCGCGGGCGCCATAATGATGGCAAAAAAAGTGGAAGGGGCAATACCCGGGCAGCACTTCCTTTCCCTTATGGATATCGGCGTGAAGCGCAATGCATACGGCTCACAGGCAAGCTCTTTTCAGATGCGCCTGAAAACCTCGCTTGGGGACGTTGATGCGACCTTCATACGCGCGCCGCTGATAAATTTCCTCGGGGAAAACGTAAAGCCGCTCGCATACGCGGGGGAAAACCCTGTTGCGGCTTACGAGCAGGTTGGAAACTCGCACTATCTTGCATGCGCTTTCCACCCCGAGCTTTCAACAACCCTCTTCCACGAGTTTTTCCTTAAATTGGGCAGCAATGAAATCGCGCAGCAATGAAACCGGGCAACAACTGGGTGAATAAAATGGACATAACAGGCTTATGCTCAATATGCGGCAAGCCAGCAAGCAAAAGCTGCGTGCTTTGCGGCAGGATAACTTGCCCGTTTTGCATGGAAAAAGGCGTGTGCAACATGTGCATGCAGGGAAAAAGGTAAAATTTAAATCTGGTAATAAGTTTCATCGACTTGTTCAGTGATATAATACAACTGGATTGGTGCTATATGCAAACTATAATATTTTTTTGCTGTTTCAATAATCCCATTTCTTTGACTTATTATCTCTTGATCAGAGGTTATGAATCCAACTACTTCTTGGATAGGGACCGCATAATCAATGCAATCTGATAAAATCTGGCAGTCATTTGAACATCTGCCCTTACGTTTGAATAACTTGTGGATTTTTGATATCAAATTTTTATCAGTGCAACTGGATATTATTCTCTCTGCCCTATTGCTAATAGCTCATCCTATTAGTTTTTGAACTTTACTATCGCATCACCTATTGGTGATGTTGCATGTGGACACTTCCAAAAGGAGATTCGTTTCTTCCCAAAGTCAGCCTGAAGCGGCTGCGGCGGCTTTATGCCGCCGAACAGAAGGCAAAGCCAAAACTGCGCCTTTTGTGCGCAATATGCCGCAAGGAAGGCGGCAGCCTTGATGCTGTTGCCGCAAGGGTGAGCATGAAGAGAAGGACAGTGCATGAAATTCTGAGGCGTTTTGATGACAGGGGAATAGAAGGCAAGGACAGCATAAAGCAGGGCGGCAGGCCCTGCCAGATGACGCTGGCACAGCGCAAAGACCTTGCCAAGAAGCTTCTGCTGGGACCACCAAACAATAAATCAGGGCTGTGGACTACCAAAGAAGTGAGGGATTTCATCAGGGAGAAATACGGCGTTGAATATGCCTCCACCCACACATGGCTGATTCTCAAGGCGGGTGGTTTCTCATTGCAGAGACCAAGAAACAGGCATTACAAATCTGCCGCTCCAAAGGAAAGGGCTGATTTTAAAAAAAGGCTGCCAGGCTGGCACGCCATTATAGGAAAAAGGGCTTCGTAGTTGCCTGCCAGGATGAGGCAACCTTCGGTCTCATCCCTATCCTTTCTAGGGGTTGGGCACCCAGAGGCAGCAAGCCAGTTGCGCGCATGAATTTCAGGCATGATTCAATAAGTGTGATGGGCGCAAGATCCAAGAGGCACTTTGTATTTTCATTCTGCAAGAGGAAGACCAAGAAACGCTTTGTGAGGTTTCTGAGGGTTCTGCGCCAGAGGTGGGGCAGGGTGTTCCTGATAATTGACAGCGCCTCCTGGCACAGGGGGCGCGAGGTTGCAGCCTTTCTGAAAGCCAACAGAAGGACATTCAGAGTCATGTATTTCCCTCTTTACACTCCTGAACTTAATCCAGTTGAACAATGTTGGAAGCCAGCGCGCAAAGCGCTGTCCAACAGGCTGCTGCATACGCTGCAAGCAGCACAGTATCATTTGAGAAAAACATTCGGCAATGCTAAAGCTATGCCTAAAATGTTCAAATATTTACAAAATTAGCTATAAGGTTAAACAGAGTTTTATTTATTGAACTGGAAAGAACAGCAAAGAGACATGTAATTTCATACAAAAGCGCTCCCATTTTATCTTCTTTAGACTTTATTTTTTCATAGATATACTTAGAAATCCGTTTGAAATAACTTTGATCGGAAGAACTAGCCGGCTCTTTTATTAAAAATTTGAATACGGTATCAGCATTAAATTCAGATACTGCCTCATTATTTATTGCGGCAAATAGTTTCGAATATAGTTTGTTTCTTCTGCAAATGACTGATTCTATTTCTTCTTTGACCTTTGTTGAAATAATCCAGTTTTCATTCATATATTTGAACGCATGTGGATGGGTTGATGAGGTTGGATCAGAATAATCAAAGATTACTGTTGTATCAAGAAACAATTTAGTTAGCACGAAATTCCAACCCCGCCTTAGTTAATTGTTCTGTTGTGTAACCCAAATCTTTGGCAAGTTTTTTATTAATCCCACTCATTATATGGTCTAACTCCGCTGCATTTATATTAAAAGAACGCCCGAGTTCCGCATCTATCCTACTGCGATTCTGTGTGGTATCTAACGTGGCCCGATAATTTAGGAAACTAAGCGTCTTAAACAAATTCTCATTAAATGCGTTAGCAATCTCTTTTTTTAATAGGCCTACTGCTTCTTTGTTACCTGCCTGTGAATCAAAAGATTCTATCGCGAGTAACCCAAATTCTAGCGCACGTTCAATGAATTTATCAGGGATTTCGACAAATTTCACATAATCTTGTTTAGAAATAGCAGAATTAAATCTAGTTATTTTTCGAACAATATCTGTTACTTCAAAGAAAGCGCGATCATAGGCTTGTTGATATAACGCATTCATAAGCGCATGTTTTGTCAGATAAACGTCTCTTATTTTAGGAAAATTGCATCTTTTCTGATATATATACTCCAAGTATTTTTCATTATACTTTGATCTATCATTAAAAAATTCCGCAAAGTGTGAATTGCACTCTTTTATCAGAACTTCGTTTTCTGGGTGTTTACTTTCCATCAAATCCAAAGATCTATCCACCAATTCGTCCTCTGCCCTAAATTTTTCGACGCATGGTCCATAACGATACCATCCTCTAGTTAGTGGCAAATGTAATTCAGTAGAAGTATAATACATTATTTTATTAATTACTAATGTTTGGATAGGTTTAGTCTTAAACTTATCCTGATTTTCAGTAAGCCATCCCTTAAGCTGACTCTGAAGATCCATAAGTAAAAGAAACTCGTTATTAGTAACTGGAGTGGGCATGTAAAACACCTTAATCTTAAAGATGTCACTTCTTATGCTTTTATATGTTTTGCATAAGACTTAAAAATGCGCGAATAACACTCAAAATACCTTTTTTGCCTATTTTTTCAGTTCAGCTTCCCAAAGCCCGCGAGGCGCCATCTCTGCCCCATTCTCCTGCAAATCGCAACCCTGCTTTTTTTCTCGGCGCAAATCGCCCTTTTAAGCTTCAAAAATACGCTGCTGCCCTTTAGCTTAACTATTACGCCAATAGTTGTTGCAGTCCCAACGCTCACCACAAGCGGCTCGCCCATTTTTAGCGCGGGGTTGTCAAACCCTTCCCTCTTAAGAAGCGTGTATTCAAGTGAAATTTCAGAAAGCACGGGCGGCAGTGTTCCGGGCTTTCCAACAAGGTTGCCTGTAAGCGAATCGGATTTTGTGAGCGCAGGGTCAAGGTGCGTGCCTATTCCTATGAGGCCTCCCGGCTTTGCGGTTTTGGCAGCCGAGCTTCCTGCTGCAAGCGCGCTTATCTTCACTATTATTGGCTCAATCGTCTCCTTGTCCTTTGATTTCTTTGAAATGCCCGGGCGTATCTCAAGGCTGTCCCCAACCGACAACTCCCCCTGCATGAGCGAGCCTCCCAGCACCCCCCCTGCAAGCTTTGCAATAGCGGTGCCGGGCTTGTTTATGTCAAAGGAGCGCGCAATGTACATTTTCGGAGCCGCGCTTGCATCCCTTTTGGGAGTTTTTATGTGCTCCTCAATGGCCTTTATCAAAATGTCAATGTTGGATTTGTAATTTGCGGAAATCGGTATTATGGGCGCATTTTCCGCAACAGAGCCTTTTAGGAATTCCTTTATCTGCTTGTAATTTTCCACTGCCTTTTCAGCAGGCACAAGGTCTATTTTGTTCTGCACAACCACGATATTTTTTATCCCGAGTATGTCAAGCACCATGAGGTGCTCAAGGGATTGGGGCTGCGGGCATTTCTCGTTTGCGGCTATCACAAGGAGCGCGCCGTCAAGTATGCTGGATGCCGCAATGGTGGTCGTCATGAGCGTCTCGTGCCCTGGGGCGTCCAAAAAAGAGACGTTGCGCAGCAGGGTTGCCGGGCCTTTGCACTTTTCGCACTTCTCGCTTATGCCGTATGCGTCAGGACTGCACTTTTCGCACCTGTAAAAGGCAGTGTCCGCATACCCTATTTTTATCGTGATGCCGCGCTTAAGCTCTTCGCTGTGCGTGTCAGTCCATTTTCCCGTAAGCGCTTTTGTAAGGCTTGTTTTCCCATGGTCAACATGCCCCACCATTCCAATGTTTACTTCTGCCTGCAAATAAGCACCCACCTTTAGATTTCAGTTACTTCCTTTCCTTTTTCTCTTCCTTCTTTGTTGGCGGGAAAAGCTCCTCAAGGGGCTTGCTGCCTGCCTGCACCACAATGGTATTAAGCTGCACGATCTCATCCGTTATTACGTTTCCCCTCACGGTCTTTTTCATCCTCTCTCCCTTTTTTGTAGGATTAAAGCCCGGCCCTGCTGAAAGAAGCAGGCTTGCCCTTCTTGGGCCGCTTACGTCCGGCCGCATGGGAATGCCGGATAAATCGCTTCCGCCGGTGATTTTAAGCACGTAGCCTTCGGCATCGGCAAGCGCGCCTTCCATCTGCTCACCCACTTTCATCCCAATAAGCTTAGGCTCGCTGTCCTTTGGAAGTTCCCCTGTATAGGACTTGCCGCTTTTTTGGTCTGAGATAACTATTTTCATTTCACGCACCCCTAATGAAGGAATTAAAGAGCAGCACTTTATTGCACTCATTAGTTTAAAAATGTTCTTCCGTCGTGTTTGCCTGCAAGCCGCAGCCCGCGCCTAAAGGGTTCTTGCCCTGCCTCCCCTAATAAGCACCTCATTCTCAAACCTTACGCCGAATTTTTCAAAATACGCGCCCGGCTCTATTGCCATCACTGTGTTTTCCCCTATCACGTCTGTGGATTTCTGCCCCAAATGCGGATACTCGTGCACCTCCAATCCTATCCCGTGCCCGATGCAGTGGATGAGCTGGGGCTGCTTGTGCCTTTTGAACGCCTCATCCGCAAGCCTTGCAACCTGCGAGCCGTTTTTGCACTTTCCAAGCACTCCAGTTATTTCATTATAAATCTCCTGCATTTTCGCATAAGCTTCCCGCTCCTTTTTAGCCTCGCCCTTGAAATAGCATCTTGATAGGTCCGAGCAATACCCTTCAAATTTCACTCCAAAGTCTATGAGCACAATCCCGCTTGCAATCTTTTTTGCGGACGGCTCATGGTGGGGAAGGCGGGAGTTCTCCCCGAACGCAACAATTGGCGGGAAAGAAATGTCGCACCCCTTTTCAAGCGTTGCAATTTTGAGCGCCTTTGAAACTTCCAGCTCGCTTTTATGTGCAAACGGGTCCATCTCCTCAAGTATCTCTTTTCCTATTTTCACTGCTTTTTTTATTTTCACAATCTCTTCTTCATCCTTTGCCCCTCGCACAGCAGAGGCGGCATCCGAAATGTCAAGCATTCTTGCTTTCAGCTTTTTGCTTGCGCTAAAATACCTGTAAGCGCTTACCGCAGCAAAATCAATGCCGCACCTTTTTGCCCCCGCGCCTGCGAGCTTTCTTATCTCCTCGTAAGCTTTTGCGCGCGCGAATTTCACAACAGGATAGGGCGAAAGGGCATTTGCCTTTTCATAGTTCATGCCGGAAGTGATAAGCACGCCCGTTGTGTTTTTCCTAATAAGCAGCACGCTCCCATCCACTGCGGTTCCGGAGAAATACCGGAAATTCGCGTCCGTATCGCTTGTGCTGTCTGTATTGTAAAAAAGCGCAAAGTCCGCCTTTGCGCCCTTGCCTTTTGCGCCCCGGGCATTTGCGCTTGAAAAGAATTTCCCTGCGCGTTCCCTTAGGATATTTTTAATGCCCATCCAACTACCTATCCTTGCTTTTAATCCCTGTTTGCAAGCCACATCCTTTTGAAGGTTTCAAGCGTTAAAGTGGAAAGCAAAAACGCAAGCGCGGGAATTATCGCGCTTTCAAATGGCTTTGCAAACCCCATGCTGAAAAACGCAGCCACCGCAACCGCATACGTGAGCGCAACTATTGCAACGCGCCGCTGCAGGCTTGTTTCCCATGCCTTGTCCGCCTCAACTTTTCTGTTGCGTTGCTTTATGAGCAAAATCTCATTCTCAAGCTGTGCAAGCGATGCCATGCAAAAAACACACACAGCAGGCTTTTAAGTATAATCCCGTTATTTCCTCTATGAAAATCTCATTTTCGCCAATGGGTGGAAAGCGCCCAAAATGGCTGGCTCCGCTCGTAAGGGAAACGACAAAAAAATGGGGCATGGTTTGGCAAAGGCACGCAAAAAAGATTTTCTTTGAGAAAAAGCATTTCCCGCTTTACCCGGCATACGAAATACGCATAGGCTCAAAGCCCGCGGGAGTGATAGTGCTTCGCCCCGAGTTGCAGGCGCTTGTAATTTATTTTTTCTCCCTGCTGCCGCAATTCCGCGGCAAGGGGCTTGGCTGCAAAATACTGAGTGCGGCAAAATCCGTTGCGCGCATGCACAACTG
>JAGVWK010000025.1 GCA_018304295.1 Microcaldota archaeon
CTTCTGTGCACGGGGCTTGGTGTATTCTGTCTGGAAGCCTATGTGCTTGTGCGTTCGTGCCACAACCTTCACCAATTTTCTGGTTTTCCATTGTATCCACTCACAGTATAATTTCACTCACAATATACTACATTTTTACACAACCTTCTATATAAACCCCTAACCCCATTTAAAACCAGAGCCAACCGCACCTTACGCTTTCTGTCTAAGCGCATTTCGTTAATCTTTTTAATCCTAGCGCACAATTTCTCCTTATGGACAAGCTCAAAACCGACATTGCAGGCGAAATAATACTCTCAAAAACCCCGGGCAGCACAATGAAAAAATGGAGGGAAATTTTCGCAATTTCCCAAGTGGACTTGGCGGCTTTCCTTAAAATTTCCCCCTCCACAATAAGCGACTACGAGGGAAACCGCCGCCCATCCCCGGGCGCGTCCGTTATAAAGCGCTTTGTGGAGTCGCTTTTCACAATAGATACGCAGCGGGGCAACCCAGTGCTCTCCAAGCTCTCGCACGACATAGAGCGCTCAGAGCAGTTTTTTGAGCTGCACGAGTTTGCAACAACCATTTCCGCATACGACTTCATGAAAATAATAAACGCACAAGTAGTTGCAAACGAGGATTTGATGGGCGTAAAGAAGCTCTATGGATATACGCTGATGGATTCCCTAAGGATAATACTTGAAATGCCCTTTAACCAGTTCCCCAAGCTCTATGGCTCAATGTCTGAGCGCGCATTCATTTTCACGCAAGTGTCAACAGGCCGCTCCCCGCTTGTTGTAATACGCGTAACCCCAATGAAGCCCTCAGTTGTAGTGCTGCATGGGATTTCCGAAGTGGACCCACTTGCGATCAAAATCGCTCAAAAAGAGCAAATACCCGTGCTCACAACGCGCATGGACATTGCGAAAATAAAAGAGGCGCTCAACAAGCTCTGACGTTGCCACAGGAACGCTTATTAACGGGCACACATACATATACATATATGGGCAGCATAAATATCTCTTTGAACGAGCATGCATACGCCAAGCTTAAGCGCCTGAAGAAGAAGAACGAGAGCTTTTCACAGGCGGTTGTGCGGCTTGCGGACGAAAAAGATATTTCAAAATGCTATGGCATCCTTGATGTTTCTAACGCCGAACTTGCAGCGGCGCAAAAAGCCGCCGCCGCAGTGCGGTCTGCCAAATGGCGGGGTGCCCTCTTTTGAAAATATTCCTTGACACCGCAGCCTTGATTGACCTGCTTGCAGGAAACGCCCGTGCAATTTCAAGTATAGACAAATTAAGGGTAGCCTCGCTTTTTTACACCTCGCCCATAAATATTTACGAGGTGCTATGCGGCATTTCAATCCTCAAAAGCGGCAAGGAAAAAGAAATGCAGGCGCTTTCTGCCCTGCTGGCAAACATCACCGTGCTTAGCATAGACTCCCAAACAGCCTGCCTAGCTGCGGAAATATATTGCGAACTGCGTTCAAAAGGCAAGCCCATAAACGAGCCTGATTATCTAATCGCAGCCAGTGCAATCTCAAACGGCATCTTTACTTTAATCACGCAAAACAAAAAGCCTTTTGAGAATATCCCGGCAATAACCTCAATCATCACCTATTAACGAAGCGCCCAGCAAGCTTTAATTCCAATAAACCCCAGTTCGCTTTCTGCCGTATTCCGCATCGCTATGCTTATAAATTAAAAGTCGCACTAACATCCCATCCACTCTCAGTGATACTTATAGTGATATTTATGGCAGGCATCGTAGGATACGGCTCATACGTCCCATCTTTTCGCATAAAGCCAGATGAAATAGCGAAAATATGGGGCGAGGAAGCCGAGCGCATAAAAAAGGGCTTGGGGATACAGGAAAAAAGCGTGCCTGCGCTGGATGAGGATTCCGCAACAATGGCAGTGGAAGCTGCAAAAAATGCGCTCGCAGTCGCAGGCATAAGCGCGAAAAAGCTCGGCGCAGTATACGTTGGCAGCGAGTCGCACCCATACGCAGTAAAGCCAACCGCAACAATGGTCGCAGAGGCACTGGGCGCAACCCCTGACCTTATGGCTGCGGATTTGGAGTTTGCCTGCAAGGCAGGAACCGCAGGAATTCAAATATGCATGGGCCTTGTTTCCTCCAACATGGTAAATTACGGCCTTGCAATAGGCACCGACACTTCGCAGGGCCGCCCGGGGGATGCCCTTGAATACACCGCAGGCGCGGGCGCGGCAGCATACATAATAGGGCGGGAAAAGTCCCAGATACTTGCGCAAATAGACGCGACCTACTCATATACTTCCGACACTCCTGACTTTTGGCGCCGCCCTCATGCGGAATTCCCTACGCACGGGGGGCGCTTCACAGGAGTGCCAGCATACTTTAAGCACGTGATGAGCGCAACGCAGGGGCTTTTTGAAAAAACAAATACGCGCGCAAGCGACTACGATTATTTTGTGTTCCACCAGCCAAACGGCAAGTTCCCCCTTGAAGCCGCAAAGAAGATGGGGATAGACACTGCAAAGCTCAAGCAAGGGCTTGTAACGCCCGTAATAGGCAACACGTATTCCGCAGCCTCACTCATCGGGCTTGCCTCGGTTCTTGACGTTGCAAAGGCGGGGGAGCGCATACTCGTAACCTCTTTTGGCTCAGGCGCGGGAAGCGACTCCTTTGCCCTATCCGTAACAGCCAACATAGAAAACAGGAAAAACGGCGTGCCGCTTGCGCACTACGTTGCGCAAAAGGAATACCTCTGCTACGGATTGTACGTAAAGCACAGGAAGAAACTAAAGAGCCTATAATTGATAAAGAGCATATAAGTGATAATATGAGAAAAGTTGCAATAATAGGCGCAGGAATGACAAAGTTCGGCGAGGAATGGGGCAGGGGCTTTCGCGACCTTATAATAGAGGCGGGGAAAGCCTCCCTTGAGGACGCAAAGCTGCAAGGCGAGGAAATAGAGGCCCTTTTTGTGGGCACAATGGCTTCGGGCTCATTGATAGGGCAGGAGCACACAGGCGCGCTTATTGCGGATTTCATGGGCCTAACCCCCATCCCCTCCACGCGCGTGGAAGCAGCTTGCGCATCCGGCGGGGTGGCACTGCGCCAAGGCTTTATGGCAGTCGCTTCAGGAATGCACGACATAGTGGCAGTGGGCGGCGTTGAAAAAATGACTGACGTTGACGGCGGAAACGTGGCATTGGCGCTTGGAGGCGCGGGCGATCAGGAATGGGAGCTTTTCACGGGCGCGACTTTCCCCGGCATATACGCAATGATGGCGCGCAGGCACATGCTTGAATACGGGACAACAGAGGAGCAGCTTGCATCAGTCGCAGTGAAAAACCACAAGAACGCATCAATGAACAAATACGCGCAATTCCAAAACGAAATTACAATAGACACCGTGCTCAAATCAAAGCAAGTCGCATCCCCCTTAAAGGTGTTTGACTGCTCCCCTGTTACCGACGGCGCGGCAGCAGTGATACTCTGCCCGCTTGACAAGGCACAAAAATACTGCGAAAAGCCTGTGGAAATAATCGCAAGCGCGCAGGCTTCGGATACGCTTGCGCTGCACGGGCGAAGATCCCTCTCTTCCATATACGCAACGCAGGTGGCTGCAAAGAACGCCTATGCAATGGCAAAGTTGCAACCCAAGGACATACAGGTTGCGGAAGTTCACGACTGCTTCACAATAGCCGAAATAATGGCAATAGAAGATTTGGGCTTTTTTGCCAGCGGAAAAGGTGGCAAGGCAACAGAAGAGGGAAAGACCGCGCTCAACTCTGACATTTCAATAAATACAAGCGGCGGCCTTAAGGGCTGCGGCCACCCTGTTGGCGCAACAGGCGTAAAGCAGGCTGTGGAAATCGCATGGCAGCTGCGCGGCAGCGCGGGCGCGCGCCAGGCAAAAGACGCGCAAATAGGCCTTACGCACAACGTCGGGGGCAGCGGCGCAACCGCTGTTGTGCACATCTACAAAAAAGCATTTTAGAAAAAAGCATTTTAGGTTCCAATGGGTGTTAACATGGACGAAAGCCTTGCAATAACGTGGAGAAGAATACCGGAGCGCTACCGCCTTGAGGGCAGCGAATGCACAAAATGCAAAACCTCCTATTTCCCCACGCGAAAGCTCTGCCCGGCTTGCAGGCGCAAAGGCTCCATTGCAACAAAAATGTTTAGCGGAAAAGGCACAATATACTCTTTCAGCGAAATATACGCCCCGCCTGCGGGCTTTGAGCTTGAAGCCCCTTACACTATCGCAATAGTGCAGCTTGAAGAGGGCCCCAAAATAACCGCCCAGATAGTCGCGCCCCACCCGCAAGTGAAAATAGGCGACAGCGTGGAGGCGGTTTTCCGCAAAATACAGGAAGACGGGCAAGAGGGCCTCATACACTACGGCTTCAAATTCAGGCTCGTAAAGTAAATCCAACAAAAGCAAATTCAGCCCCTTCTTCTACGGCTGCCCGTTATACCAATACGTGAGGCTCTCATTCGCAGACCCGTCCGCATTCCTTCCCCCGTTGCTTGCATTATACCACGCGGTATTTGCCTGGCTGGTCGCATCGCTTCCACTTGACCCAAAGAGCGGCCACCACCCAATGTTCCCGTTTGACCCAGCATCCTGCGCATAATCCGAGGAGAATTTCTGCACCGCGCTGCCAGTGTAATTAAAATCGTTTGTATTCGCCTCAAAGTAGTTGCTTCCTTGCACCACGATTATGCTTGTGCCAGAAGAAGAGCTTACCATATTTGAAACCACATTGTTGCTTGCGGACGTGTGCACATAAAGGCCCGCATTGGAATTGCCGCTTATGGTGTTGCCGCTCACAGTGTTCCCATCGCTTCCCTGATAAAGAAGCATGGCAGAGGTCCCGCCGCTCCCACTTGAGCTCGCAGTATTTGCGCTTATGGTGCCAGCATCAAAGTTTTCCAAATACATTCCATAACTGCTTGCGCTTATTGTGTTGCCGCTAAGCGCCCATTGCGCTGCATTGCGCATGTCAAAGCCGGTGCTGGTGGCGCTTATTGCATTATCCTCAAGCGTGCCTCCATCGCTTGCAGTGAAAAACACAGCGGTATTAAACCCGCTTATTGTGCAGCCGCTCACAACCGCCCCGTCCTGCCCGCTTGCATAGACCGCATAGGTCTGGTCTGTTGCATTTATTGAAAATCCGTTGCAGTCAAGCGTTACGTTTGCCGCGCTTATTGTAAAGCAGGTTGAAAGCTCAGCCTGCACGTTTGAAGCAAGCTTGTACACCTTGTTTGCCTGCGAAAGCGCCGTGCAGTCCGAAACGTAAATTGTGCTTCCAGTGCCGCACACATAAGAGTTTCCTGTATAGTTGTAAATGCAGCTTAAGGGGTCGGTGCAAAAATACGCATCCGTTGCGGTCCCAAAAGGCCAGCGCGTCCCTGCCCCCGAATACGTGCTCACTTGGCACCAGTCCCCAGCCTCCTGCTCATCGCACACGCTTCCAGTGCAGCCATTTGAGCAGCACGTGGGGTTATCCGAGCATGCATCCCCTTCGCGCAAGCATGCGTTTTCCGTTAATGCGCAATCATCATACCACCCATAGCACGTTTCCCTGCACACGCCCGTGCTTTCGCACACGTACCTGTATTTTTGCGCATCATTGCTTGGGGTCGCAACGCACGTATAGTTTTCCGGGTCGCACAAAAGCCCGCTTGGGCAGCTGCACGACGCATAATCGCTTCCGGTGCATGCGCACCAGCTCCCTGCGCTTTGCACAACACACATTTCCCCGCTGCATGAATTTGACAAGCACTGCTCATCCTGCGTGCATGCCTGCCCTCCTGCCAATCCAGCTTCGCGCGCATTGGTGCGCGCCCCGTCCACCCCGAGCGCATACACAACCGCCCAGTTCCCGCTCATGCCCCACGTAACGTCATAAAGGTAACTTTGCGCAGTGGCGTTCACAATAGTCTGGCACGTATATGTGCCGCTGAAGTTCTGCTGCACGCAGGATTTCCCATAACAGCAGTCCGCATTCCCGTTTGAAGGGTTGCACACATTGTTTGTATTGCAATTTTTGCACAGCCCATCATAGCAAGTGCCGTTTAGGCACTGCACATTTGCGCCACACGCTGCCCCATCAATAAACCCGCACTCAGTCCCGTTGCGCTCCACATCAGGCGCAATATACCCGCCTGCGCACGCATACCCGCTGCAGCAGCTTGTAGCATTGCACGCCCCGTACGTGCGGCACACCTGGCAGGTGCCGCTTGCATTATTGCTGCAATAGTTCCCCTCGCAACAGTCCAGCACCCCGCCGCACTCTTGCAGCGTGCCTGCGCATACTGCCCCCCCGTCCGCAACGCACGTCCCGCTCGCGCACGTGAGCCCTTCGCAGCATGGAAGCCCGCCTCCACAGCTCTCACTGCTTCCTGCGCACGTGCCCCCGCATAACGCGGAGCACTCCCTGTAAATTCCCCCGCAACCTGCACTAACACTGCATTGGGGATTTAAGCTTTCCCAGTCCGCAGGGCAGTCCGCAAGGGTTTCCTCGCACACTATGCTGTCCCCTCCAATTGAGCACCTTGGCGAGCACGAGCCTGCTGGAAGCGGGTCGCACAAATGCGTGAAAAGGTTGCAGTTGCCGCTTGTGCAATCCTCGTTTGAGTCGCACACACCCACCCCAGTCTGGCACACCCCTCCATTGCACGTTCCCTGCCCGCAGTCCTCATCCGTTGTGCATTGCTCCCCCGGTTCCACCTGCGAGCCCTCAGTGCAGTCCCCCACAACAAGCTTGCCGCCCATTTTCTGCTCCTTGACCTGCCCGTTTTCCTCGTAAATAATTATTACCTCAAATTCCGCTCCCCCGTCCACACATGGAACCTCCAGCAGCACAACCTTTCTCATCCCGGAAGTAAAATCCTCATACGCGCCAAGGCTCTGCGTTATGTTCATTTGCGGCGAGCTGAAAAGCACGTGCGTAAGGCTCCGTTGTACATCCCCCTTGTTTGCAAAAGTTACAGTGAGCTTCCCATCATCCGTATAGTAATCCTCTATTGCAAAAGGCTCCCCAGCCCTTAGCTGCGCAATGTAAGTTTCTTTTTTAGCATCACTTGCGGTTCCGGGCAAAAGCCCAAGCACATAAGTAGCCGCAACAACAAGCAGAAGAAGAACTCCCAAAATGACAATATACTCCGTTGCCCCCTGCGCCTTGGAGCTTGCGCCAGCCGCGCCTATTTTCTCCCTGCCCACGTATCCCACACCAATCCCTTGAGCCCAATATTTTTAACACCTAGGGGGAACACGCGCTTTCCACCTCTTCCCCCTACGCTCTTGTCGCTGCGTGCCAAGGTGCCTCCAAAAGCTAACGCTTTTGTCGGAGGTCTCACCCCCTAGGCTTACAAGAACACTTTGATTAACAGGACCGGTTTTAGCTTACAAACTTCACGCCGCACGCAGGGCACGACAGCATGAAATAATTCGCCCTGTAGCCACATCTTGGGCACACGTACTCCGGCGCGGCGGCTCTTGCCTGCTGCACCTCAAAATCATGCCCGCACTTTATGCAGTATTTCGCATCAAGCTTGTTTTGCGTTTTGCAGCTTGGGCACTTCATTGTGAACATCAAATCCACATAAGTGCCGCACTTTGGGCACTTTTCCATCCCCAAGTCTATGTCCGCCTTGCACTTTGGGCATTTCTCCTTTACCCCGGCAAGCGGCCTTTTTTTCATCGCACTTTTTATAAGGTCCAAAAGCCCCATGCACCCAATTTTGCGCCAATAAATAAAAAGAAGCGCTCCATTTACCCAACATGGGCATCACAATCCCGCCGGACAGCGCAACTCTACTAATCTCCTCGCTTTCAGACCCAACCCTCACCGGCGTTTCCACGCTCCTGCACGACCCCTATATATTCACTTTTATGCTGCTTTCCCTCTTCTGCCTTTACTGGCTCGCCTCAAAAGACACACGCCACGTTGCTTTGATATCCTGCGCCCTTTTCCTTGCGACTTTCCTTGGGCTTGCAATAAAGGAAATGGCACAGCAGCCGCGCATGTGCGAAGCATACCCATCAAAAGTCCACTGCCCCCAAGATTACTCTTTTCCCTCTTTGCACGCAGCCGCAGCCTTTTCAATCGCGCTTTGCTTTTTGCGCTCGCGCGCATTCCTGCCGCTTCTTGCCATCGCCCTCCTTGTTTCCCTTAGCCGCATTTACCTCGGGGTGCACACGTTTTTTGACATGGCAGGCGCGCTTGGCGTTTCCCTTGTTGCATATTATGCGTGCCTTTTTGCATGGGGATTGCTTAAAATAAAGTTGCCAAAAGCAGCACTCGCACTGTAAACTGCATTATGAACGTGATCCTATGAACGAAGCGCACAGGCAATTTTTCCACATCGCACTTGGGCTTTTTTTCATGCTCCTGCTTTTCTCTTATGGGCGGGAAGCATCAATTCTTCTGCTCTTTTGCGCAACCCTTTTTGCCCTTATGGTAATTCACTTGCGCACCCTGCGCGTCCCCATCCCAGTGCTTGACTGGTTTTTTTCCCACTTTGAGCGCAGGGGCGCAAGCGCGGACGGCTCAGGCGCGCTCTGGTATTTGTGCGGCATGCTCCTGCTTTGCACGTTCCTGCAAAACGTTCAGCACATTTCAGCATCCTTTTTCATCCTCTCCGTAGGCGATGGCGCATCCACCCTCGCAGGGAAATATTTTGGCGCGCACCCTCTCCCATTTAACAAAAAGAAGTCCCTTGAGGGAACTTTCGCATTCGCGCTTTCCTGCATCCCAATTTTCTTCCTGTGGGGCGCAGCCGCATTCGCAATCTCCATTGCATGCGCGGCAGTTGAAAGCCTGCCCCTTGAAAAAAGGAAAATAAAAATAGACGACAATCTTTCTATCGCACTAACTTCACTGCTTCTTTTCTCCCTTATCTGATTTTTTATGCCCCCTGTGGGCATCCTCGTGCAAACTCCCCTGTTCTTGTTGCCGTGCCTGCATTTCTTTGCCGTGCGCACCATGCGCATGCGCCTCATGTTTCCCTTTCCCCTCCTTTGAGTTGCGCATCAAAAGGTATGCAACAATCCCAAGCGCAACCGCGCCGATTACAAGCATCCCGATTGCCATTAATGCAAATGCATTTGCATTCTCCTGCGCATTCCCTTGCTGCACGGGCGGCTGCTGCACAGGCTGCGCAGGGGGCGTTTGCCCTCCTTGCTGCGCTTCTTGCGGCGCGATTTCAACAACCGCCTGCGCCCCCTGATACGTGAAAACATATCTGCCTGCCTTGGCAGCGTTTATCACCGCGGCCCCTTGCTCATCTGTTCCAACCGTTACAGCCCCGTCAGGCGTGAGAACCTCAATTTGCGCATTTGCGGCCGCCTGCGCCCCATTAACCGCTTTCACCCTTATCGGCTTGTAAAGAGCACTCCCTTCCTGCACCACAATGGACGGCGTTGCATTGACAGCACCGCTTTCATTTTGCGCAGGCGCGCTTTCATTGAGCACCACCATGTCAAGCAATACTGTTTCCTGCCCAGCAACGCTCACGTTTATCCTGCTTTTGGGATATTTGCCCCCCAACGAAAATTCATACGTTCCAGTATCAAGAAAACCAAGCACGTATGCCCCGCCCTCCATTACTTTTGCGCTTGTTTTCACAAGCCCGTTTTGCAGCGCGCTCAGGGTAAGGTTCTGCACATTTTCCCCCTCCGCGCTCACAGTCCCATAATAAACCGCATAAGAGCGTGCAGGCACCATTGTGTATGAAAAGTTCATGTTCCTTGCAACCTGCACGATGCTCACATACACGGGATACCCCCCGCGGGCGAACCTTGCAATATAAGTGCCGTCCTGCACCTCAAAAGTATAATTTCCAAGCACCCCTGCCTTTGCCTGCTGCACAACAACGGAAGACTGCAGAAGCTCAATATTCGTGCCCACAAGGCTTGTGCCTGAAGAATCTTTCACAAAAACGGAAAGCGTGGAGGAAAACACAGAAGCGCACAATATCGCAAGCACGAAAACCGCAGTATAAAAACGCACACATACCACCTGTTTTTAAAAACCTCCCAAAGGTTAAAAAGCTTAACCACAATCAGGCGTGGATTTCAAAACGTTTGCCGCAGCATCCGCATATCTTAGTGCGCATGTAGATTTTTTACAATCCGACAGCATAGCTGCAGTGCGCCTTGGAGACGGTTCGCTCGCAGTTCGCTATAGTGCAAGCGGCGAATGCTATTTGGCAAAACTCACTGATTTGGCAGCGCAAGGCAGCACGCGCGCGAGGCAGCCGGCTGCACCCAATTTCACCCCATCTTCCTTTGCAAAAGAAGAATTTGAAGCGATTGTAAAATCAACCGGCTGGTTTGTGCAAAACATAGAAACGGATTATGGCGTCGTCGCAGAGCGGCCATGGTAAGTTACGAGCCGCAGACTGGAAGGGTGCTCATGGACGCAGTCGGCAAAGAGGACATACAAAGCGCAGCCACCTATTTCCAGAACCGCGCGCAGGAAGAGCCTGGCAACCCATTCATCCCAAATGCCCTTTCCGAATCAAAAGCAATGCTTTCCTGGTTTGATTCACCCTCATCCTCTTTGGAAGATTTTTACGGGCATTACAAGCGCGTCTCCCTGCTTGAAGCCGCAAGCAATTTTGACCCTATGCACGCGGCTGCGGCAGTTCAAGAAGTGCATGAGCGCGCAAGCTACCTGCTGGCTTTCACTGAAAATACGGTGCGGGGATATATTGGCTCGCTGCAACAGGCAAAACTTCTTTGCGGCAAAAGGCTGGATGAAAGTGGCCGGAGCATTGACGTTTTTGACGTTTCTGCTCCAATCGAACATCTAATCGGAGTTCTTGAAAAGCTTGCCAACGCAAAGCTTTACGACCTTGGCAATGCGCGCCAACTCATCCTTGGAGACGAAACAACACTTGGCGGCGGCTTTTTTGAAAAACTGCGCGACGCAATGCTTGCGCAATGCATTGACTTGGGCACTTTGCGGGAAATAGAGAAATCCGAAGGCAGCAGCCTTTTTGAAAAAGCCCGGGCTTATTTGGAGGGCAATTCCACGCCGCTTCTTGCAAAGCAGATGCAGCTTGCAGATGCAGACGCCCGCAGCCTGCGCAGCGCGCAGGCAGCTGTTTTTGCGCGCATGGACTCCATAGTCGCAGACCCTAACGTCCAGATAACCGCCCCCTCTCAAATGGACGGGCCGGCAACAGTGCAATTCAAGCCTCCCTTTGAGCTTTACGGCGGGCCGATACCAAACCTGCCAATACTAATGGCAGGCATGATTTCCGGAGGCTCGCTTTGGCTTGCGGCGGATATTGCGCGCCCGCAGCCCACAGCCCCAAGCGCGCCCGCAGCCCCTCAAGCTGTGCAACCGCAAGCATCACCTGCAGATTCTTTTGCAGACGCTTTAGCGAGCATGCGCTCCAGCGCGCCTGCAGACGAAACGCTTCAAAAAAGAGCGCGTCGCTCATTTGTGTCCACAGGTGAAAGCAGCAGGTGGGACGGCACCGGCGCCCGCCCGCCACATTCGCGCGTTATGGAATTTTTGGGATTTATCCCAAATAGCGGCATAACCCTCTCTTCCAATCCCGACGGCAGCGTGTCAGCATCATCCAGCCTTACCGATGAACAGCTTGAGCTGCTGCACTCAAGCAACCCCCGCTCCCTCATACAGGAAACAGCCCGCCTTGCGCAGCCCAGCTACGCCCCGTCGCAGCAGGAGCTTCGCAGCCTGCAGCAAAAAACAACCACCCTCAACATGCTCATGCAGGAACGCTTCCGCGTTTCCGAAGTCTCATCATTTGCGGGCCAACACTTAGCGCAGCTTCAAAATGAGGTTGGAAAAGAGTTCATCCCTTACTACCAAACACTCTCGCTGGCGCAGAAGGGAGAATTCAATAGCGCCACATTTGCAACAGACACGCTTTTTACCGCCTTGATGCTGGTGAAGCTCGGCTCAATAAAAAGGCTGGCAACCTTTGGCGTTGAAGCAGCCCAAGGCATACGTGCTTCCAAAACCATCCTACCATCCATAAGGCTTGCGCGCGAAGCGGCAACAACGACCCCACAAGGAGCAATGTGGGCAACAAGGCAGTTTGACCGGCGCATACTCAACCCACTTGTAAGGGAAATGACAAGCCCAATCGGCACGGCTTTCAACGTAGCATTTTTGGCATCCAACCCTGAACTCATGCCGCTTGAAATAAAGGGCAAAGAAACCGCCCTGCCACTGGGCGGCGTGCATTTTAACCCGCAGGGCTCGGCGCTGGTTTCGCTCTGGTCCTCGCTCACAGACCAATCCCTTTCAAGCGAAGCCCGCGCAGCAGCCGTTTCTTCAGCATCAACAGAATCCCTTGCCGCTTATTTTGATTTTGCATTCCAGAACACGCTGATATTGGGCGGGGCAAAGTTCGCATTCAAGGGTGCAGGCAAGGGCGTAAAATGGGCGTGGGAGCGCGCGGGCGCAACGGGTCCCGTGGTTGCCGCAGCAGCACCCACCCTGCTCTTTACGGCAGACGCAAGAAACAAAGAGAACGTAAACCAGTTGCACAACTACCATACTGAATATTGCAACAGGGCATTTTCTGGCTCCCAGGACGTGCCCTTCAACGAATTCCAACTTGCCTTTGCATCCCACAACGAAAAAGACGGCGTGCTTATTTCTGCAACTGAGCTCACAGGCAAGCTCGCAGATGCTTATGGCATAATGGACCACTACGCCCTAGCAGGCAGCAAAAAAGCTCTTGCCGCAATTTCCGCATACGCGATCCCGCACGACACAGGGCGAATTTTCCCTGATGCGGAATTGGATGAAATTGCCAACGCGCTCGTTCCGCAATTGCCCTCACTTCTTGATTCCCTGAATTCCATCTCCTCTGCAGCGGGCGGAGCCTCCCCATTTGTAATCCTTTCTGCAGCATACGAACTGGGCAATGGGGATGCGCTGGGATATATCTCCCGCATAAGCCCCAACGCGCCTTCCGCAGAATTCCTAGAAAGAATTAAAAACGTATCCGCAGCCTTAAGCTAAACAGGCACTAAGAGAAACCAATATAAATAACATAACATAAATTATAACTTGAGGTGATTTGCGTGGCGATACCAAGCACAAGACCAATGCAGATAAAAGAGACTGCTTATTCTGAGGCTGCTCTCACGTGCTCCGCAGCACAACAGCTGAAAAAAGGCGCCTCAATAGACGATGCAGTTGCCGCAATCCTAGACATTGCAAAGAAAAAAGGCGTTACGCAGATTCAGACTTCAACCGGCAGGGTCGTGCTTGATGAAAACTATGTGAGGAATTTAGTTATGTCACAGTTCCAGAAACCACTTGAGGCAGTTATTTATAATGCAAAAGGCGTTACAGGCATTTTCCATGACAGCGCCAAACTCAAAGTGGATAAAACTACCCTTGAGAATGCAGTCGCAGCAGAAGTCGCAAGGGGAAAAATAAAGACATATGACGACCTTGCGGATTTCATAATCAAACAGCTTCCAAAAGGAGCAGAAAGAAAGGCTGCGCAAAGCATATTTAATGATGCGGGTTTCAAAACTGCAGCCGAGGGTTTCATAAACGACTTTGGAACAAGCACTGCTAACTATCGAAATCTGGTGAGTATAAGTTCAGACCTTAGTAGGGGCTTAGACGCTCTCGGACAAGATTTAGTAAAAACAGCCAAAGGCGCAACCGAATATGTGGGGTATTACCTCAGCACAAAAACCGCCAGGACATTTGGCATAATTTTGCTAACTGCGGCTGTCGCTGCCGGCGGCGCATATCTTGGCTCAAAATGGGGCGGCAGCGATGGCGCAACTCCCATGAATTCTATTCCTGTTAAAACCGAACTATCTGCAGAGCAGCAGATAAACTCCGCAATAGACCAACTCCCAGTAGATAACACAGGGCGAAATGGCTATACTTCAAAACAAATAAAGCAACTCAAAGAAGATTTTAACGAGGATTTAAGAAACGAGCACGGAACTCTGGAGCAAATACTAAAAGCCATAGAAAAATACTAGCAAGCAGAGGCTGTTTCCATGGTTTTTGAAACCCCTATAACTTTTAACCGTAGCTCGGGATACACTCCCAGCACCAAAATCAAGTCTCTCCAAGCGCCCACCTACACTCCCAGCACCACAGTTACACCCCGCCGCACAGTTCCATACACTCCCAGCACCACAGTTACACCCCGCAGCCAAGCACCTTCCACCAAGCGCGCAGACACGCGCCCTCTCGCCTCCTTATCCACAGATGCCTTTGACCCAAGGGTTTCCGCCTCCATAAAAGTATACGGCGACCTTGTTTCAAAGGAAAAAGTGCAGCAGGAGCTTTCCTCAATGAAAATTTACATGAACCGCATTTTTGGGGTTTCTTCCCCCACCGGTGCGCAGCTGCAAACCGCAGCAGAGCTTGCGCTTGTTTCAGCATGGGTGGGCACAGGAAACACAAGAAAGTTCCTTAAAGCCTTAAAAGAAGACGGCATTTCCACAAATGCAGACGGCGCATTCGTAAAAGCGGATGGCACGGAAGTTGATTTGAAGAACCTGCTGCAAAACAGGGCTTACACGTCCCATATACCCACAAGCTGGCTTGTAAAGCCGCAGCAGGCTTTGGACACTTTTAGGGAAGCATCACCCGCAATACAGCAGCCAACTAACGAACTGGCACCCCCTGCACCAGAAGCTTCTGCGCGCACGCCCATGTCTGGAGAAGCAACAGCAAGATGGCAAACGTGGCGCGATTACATTACCCGAAGGCGTACAACCAGAACAGAACCTCCACAATAAATAGAATGGACTTGAGGGGATTGGCGGCTTTTCTCCAAAAAGGAGAAAAACTTTCGAACCCCTCTGCTTTTTTGGAACCCCCTAGCACAGCGACTAAGGACTGTTTTTCCGTAAACGCTTTTGCGAGCGTGCCCACCTGGAGCGAGCAAAAGGGTTTTGCAAAGCAGGCGCGCTACCACTGCGCCACAAGCCCGTGTCTTCTATTTAGCGCGGATTGCCTTTTAATTGTTTTGCGCGTTAATTGCTTGGTATTGCCAGCTGGTTTTGAATATGCCAAGGAAAAAGCGCCTCTCACCCGACCAATCCGTTCTTTCCCTTAATGCAGCGCAAGGAAGCGCAGCTCAGGACAGTGCAACACAAAGGACGCCCCAAGATGCGCAGCCTTCCCCCCAGCAATATGCGCCCCAGCCACGCATTACAAACCCATCCGCGCAGCCAAAAGCAGCCCACCCCACAAGCGCGCAGCCCGCACAGCAGCCCCAAGGAACACCCCGCCCCACAACCCCAAAAGCGCAGCCCCCTGACATAGACTACCTTGTTTCCCTTACTTTTGACAGCGATCCCTTGGTGCGCAAGAAAACAGCGCAAACACTTGGCACAATAGACGACCCGCGCGCAATTTTTGCCCTCATAGAGCTTTCTTCGGACAAGGAGCCGCAAGTGCAGGAGGCTGCGCGCACATCCCTTGAGAGGTTCAAAACCCAAAAGGACGACCAAGAGGCAATAATGTCCATAGCGCAGCTCTTGGCGGAAAGAAAAACTGCCAAAGCAGAAGACCCATCTGCAGCCGCAGTAGCTGCAAAGCAAAAGCTTCTCCCTTCCTTAGAAAAACTCTTCCATCACGACGACAAAAGCCCCAAAAGCGCGCGCGATAAGATAATGTCCTCCCTTTTGGATAAGTTTTTCCTTCCAAAAAAGCACGCAGACCCGCTCTCCTCAATAGAGAACATGCATCAGGAGAATGTGCCAGCGCGGGCTGCGCAGCCTCCCACTTCTCATGAGCACAAGGACGCTCTCACGCGCGAGGAGGTGGACCAGATACGTCTAGGGCACGACGAGCCAAAAAAGCAGCCCGCGCAGCCCCACGCAGAGGAAGATGCACTTGAGGAAGCTCAAGACGGGCAAGATTCCCCCTCCACCCTTCAAGGCAGCGCACAATACTCCGGCGCAGCAGATGCAACAGAATACGAAATGCAATACGAAAATGCCGAAGCACACAGCGAGGGCACGCGTGCAGAAGGCTCCACAAACCCATTTTACTACAAGCTCGCATACGACCTTGCAAAGACCGCAGGCTCCAAAAAGAACGTGCTTATGCGCGAGCAAAAGCGCATAATAGCGAATTTAAAGAAGGACGTGGAGCTTGCATTCAAGCTTGCAATGGGCAAGGTGGAAGAGGAAGGAAGCCCGACCCTTTCAGGCTTAAAGCCGGGCATGAAGCGCCTTTGTTTTGCCCCAATGCAGGTGCTCTCCGTATCTGAAATGCAGTTTGGGAAAAAGGGCGCATACGCAAAAATAGTGATAACCGACGGGCAAAAGAGCGTCCCATTGCTTGTCCCCTCAGAGAAAGCGCGAGGCATTAGTGCATCCGACCAGCTTTCCCTAAGGGACGCGCAGGCGGACTATCTGGTGGAAACAAGCGAGCTTGTGCTGCTGCTCCCCCCCAAATCCAAAATGCTCATAAGCCGCTAATCTTTGGCATTTCTAATTCCTTGCAAACTTCAAGGCAGGCTTCACAAACGCCTCAAATTCCCCGCCGCTTAAAAATACGACCTTTTTTTTCTCGCTTTTCACCCTCATTCCCAGCCTCAAGAGCAACATCTCATCCATTTTGGTGCCAAAGAAATAGTGCAGCCTGTTTTCCCTTCCCACTCCCCCGTTCCCGTCATAAATGCCTGCAATGAAATTCGCGGAATACTCGTTTTTGTAGCGGAAAAGCTCAAGCTCCTTTTTCACAACCTCATCAAAGAACGCGCGGTATGCGGAATGGTAAAAATACACCTTGCAGTCCTCACGCCCTCTTTTTTCCCTCTCCTGCCCAAGGGGCAGCCTCTGCGCTTTTGGCTCAATAAACTTCACCTTGTCAGGCTGCGCAACGCCCAAAGACAGGCATTCCCGAAGGAATACCTCGCAAATGCCCCTGTTCCCCTCTACCCCTATGCCCTCTTTTGCCCTTCTTGCCTTCCACAGCCCTATTATGTATGCAAGCTGCGGTGTGAGTTTTATTTTCATCTTTCCCATTTCCCAGCCAGCAAATAAAAAGCAACCCAGTAAAAGTGGGACAAACAAGACAAACATTTATATACTAATTGTGGTATAAAGTCTATACACATATTTGGAGGGCATTTTATGGGCAATGACAACGTACCTGCAAACACAGCTCACAAAGCTGCAAACACAAATCCCGGCATCCAACGTAAGCAAACACGCGCACGTATAAATGAGCTGGACACACTAATAGACGGAAGCGGCGGCTTAAAGCCCTTCCTAAGTGAAATAGAGCACTTGCGGACAATAAAAACAAGGCTTGAGAAAGAGCATAAAGAGCTACAAGCCAAAGAATCCGAAGCAAAAGCAGCCGCCGCGGAAGCTTCACGACTGGCTGAGCAGTCCGAGAAGTCCGTGCTTAAGCTTACGGCAGACCAAACAACTTTAAACGACCTTGAAAAGCGCATCCCAGATCTTGAAGAACTTAAAAAAGGCAAGCGCCACACAAAGGCGTATTTTGAGAAGCAAATATCAACCGCAAGGGCACAAATAGCGCTCCTCACAACAGACCCGTCAATAGAAGCGCAGCTTGCACAAGCGCAAGCAGATTTTGCGCAGGCAACCAAAAACAAGGAAGAAGCGGAAAAAATACTTTTCACCCTTGATGCAACAAAAAAACGCATTGAAAAAACCGAACAGCAGCTTGCCGTGCTTGCAACTGCGGAGAAGGAATATACACCACTGCTTGCGCAATACGAACAAGAGCGCAGTGAGCTACAGCGCTCTCTTTTTGAGCATATAAAAGAAAAACGCATGCAGCAGCTTCCACCAGACAGTTCAGGCTTGCCAATAAATCCGGCTTTCGAAGGACAGCCAGACTTCACTGATGCAGCAGCGCCGGCACACGCCAAGAACGCAGCAGAGAAAAAAGCAAAGCGTGCAGCAGAGAAAAACACCAAGCACGCCGTGGAGAAAGCAGAACTGCTTCCCACGGACTCATTTGACTACGTCGCGCTTCTTCGCGCAAAGGAAAAATGGCGAAACCAAAGCAGGTTCTTCGGATACAAGCAAAACGCCGGCAAGGCAAGGGCGCTTGCGCGCAGCCTGCTTGGGGTTTCAAAAGACGACGCAATACTTGCACAGGAGCAGCAAACACGCGAAGCATTCCGCACATACGTCGGCACTCAAACGCAGAACCTTAACGAGCAGCAGCGTGTGAATGCAATAGCACACATATACTCTGCATGCGCACACGATCTCAACACGCAGCGCGGCGGCGCGCTTGAGCATTTCCTGCGCTGGATGAGAAAACCCTCTGTTGCAATAAGCAAGGCACTTGTGGGCGGCGCACTTATAGGAACAGCATTTTTAATGGGCGGCGGCGCCCTTGCAATAGGCGCAGGCGCACTTGCAGCTTCTTTGGGAGCGGTTGGACGGTTTGCAGCGGTTGATGGCATTTGGGACCGCACGCATCACTTTGCAACAGGAAAGAAAGCAAAGGGCGAATATGCAATGGCTGCGCAGGTTTTCTACAACAACGGCAAAAAGATAAGCAAGCTTGCAAATTCCGTATTTGAAAACGGGAGCGGGAGTGCGCAGGGCATAGACGACAATTTCATGAAATACGCGCAAAACCTTGCAAAAGGGCGCTTCTGGAAGCGCACAATCGCACTCGCGGCGGCAGTGCTGCCTCCCTTTGCCGCAGGCTGGCTGGGGCTTGGAAGCCACGCACCGCCTGCAAATCCATCTTCGGTTTCCCCTTCAGATGCGGTTGCTCCCACTGGTCCGATAGGCCCAATGCCTCTGCCTGACTTGGTGGCAGGCAAAGGGGAGGGCATTTGGCACCTTGCAGAAAGGGCAGCCGCACGTGAAATATCCGGCTTTGAGCACCTTCCCTCAGGCGAGCAGGACATAATAGTTGACGCAATAAAGGACAAAATGGTTGCAAACCCCGAAGCATTCGGGCTTGACAAAGGTGAGCTCATCCCGCGCGCGATTGACAACGGCGGCCCATGGCTCAAATCAGGAGCATCCGCAACACTTCCCAACTCGCAAGTTGTAGAGGCGCTTAAGGCAGAAGTCCCACGGCGCATACTTGATAAGCTAGGGCTTGGAGAAAACGCCCCGACACTTTCGCTTAAGCCTGCTGCTGCAATTGCAAAGGGCGCAGTTGCAACTGGCGCGCGTATGCCCTCACTTAAGACAATATGATGGGTATAGGGATTAGAAAGCAGCACCCGTATATGCAGCGCGCATGCTCTTTCTTTTCTATATTCTTCCTTTTGCAGGCATGTTCAGCTCCACGCGCAGCCCATCCACCTTTACCATGCCTTCTTTTACGCTTATCTCGTTTTGGCTCAATATTTCCGCAAGCACGTATTCAAACTGCATTCCGGTCCTCTCCCTTATTTTAACCGCAAAATCAACCGGCGAAACATGCCGCCTGCCGCCCATCCCTACCATTGCAGGAGTGTATTCTACCTTGCGCGCAGCTGCCGCAAATGCCTCTTTTTTAGGTATATACAAAAGTGAATTCTCAACGAACTTGAAATCCCGGTTAAACTTCAAAAAACCCATAATGCTTCCGGGCTCATACGCGTTTACCTTGCATCCAATCTCATCCACCCACACCCCGTTTCCAATGCACGTGAGCGCGTGCGAAGGGTCATTCACTCCTCTCCCATCCTGTAATCCTGTTTGCGTGCGTGCGTAAAGAACAGTTAACATGGAGCCCGCAGGTGCCTCCAAAAGCTGCTTGCGTATCGCATTTGCCTGCCTTGGAGATAGCATGCTGCAATAAATTCTTTCAAACACCCGGAACTTCGCCTTCTGCGGCTTTTCAAATTCCCCAAAAAGCGGCACTTTGAGAAAATACCTATCCCCTATTTTTTCTTTCATTTCCCATACGCTGCCAGTGCTCGTTATTTCGGTGTTGCATCTGCCACCCTGCGCAAGAGACTTGTTTAAAACAGCAAATGCAAACCCCGCACAATGCGGGCTACCATTAATCCCATAATACTCCAAAAGCCCCCTGCTCCAGCGCACAATGTCCGCGGGCAGCATGGCGCCTGCAGTGTTGACCGCGGCGGCTTCGCTTTCCATAAGCACATATCCACTGCAAAAATTAAAAGGCAAAGCTTCCGCTAAGGGGATAAAAATTCACGCTTCAATTAGAGATAACGATTAATAACTCAAGTAGTTTTCCGTGCCTTGCACTTGTAGTAACTCAGTGATCTTAATACCAAATGAAATTTGGAGGTGATCTATCCGCAGGTTCCCCTACGGATACCTTGTTACGACTTAGCCCCCCTCGCGAAATTCTGGTTCGACAATGCCACTAGTGCATCGCCTCACCAAAACTTTGTTTGGGTGACTTGACGGGCGGTGTGTGCAAGGAGCGGGGACGTATTCAGTGAGCTGAAGGCATACCAATTTTTTTCACAGGAAATTCGCGCATGAATTTTTCGCACCGCTCATTCCCGTTTATATCCACACAGAATCTTTTGCCAGACGAAAACATTGCACGTCCCAGCTTATTCTTCTGCAATACATCCAGTATAAATTCACAAATTTCCCTGTTCGTTACGCAAAAGCGCAGCCGAGCATAGGAGGGCTTTCGCCTCTTGTCCACTTCAATCCATCCTTCTGCGTCATACCAGCCCGCCACATAGGCGTTTTGGATTTTTCTTGGCGCGTGCATTATGGTTTTTGGGACTTTCATGATTTTTGATTTTGACCCCTTTGGGATTTCAAAAACATCCATCATGGTTTTTGTGAACTTTCTGTCTGTAATGCGGACCTTTAGGCTCTTGTCAGCAATATTTCCGCCCCTGCCTACAAGCTTTCGAGCAAGCTTGAAAATGGTTCTTCTAAACCGCTTTGGGTAAATTCGGATATCCACCCGGTTTCGCCCGAGTTCCAAATGCCCATCGCCGCTTATAAGCCCAGCCATATAGGCAAGTTCGGCTTCCATGTCTGCATTTCATTTTTATTGTTTATAAGGTATGTCTTCATCCGCTCGATGTTGACAAGCGATTACTAGGGATTCCAGCTTCATGAGGGTGAGTTTCAACCCTCAATCCGAACTGAGGCAAAGTTTGTGAGATTAGCTTCTCCTTTCGGAGTCGCCGCCCATTGTCTTTGCCATTGTATGCCACGTGTAGCCCAGGAGATTCAGGCCATACTGACTTCGGTTACACATCTTGGTCATTTATAATATCGCCAATTTGGCGCATGCTTTCACATGCAAAATCGTATGGTCCGCATAATTCATGCCGTTCAGTTGCGCTCAGCCCTAGCGGGCTTTCCAAAACTATCGCAAGCTTCACATTTCTGTTGTGGAACTTGACCTTATAGCCTTGCAGCGCCGCCTCCTTGACTTTTTTCATCTGCTCCCTCCTGTTTCTTGTTGTGAGCCGTTTGCATTCCACAGCAAGCTTCAGTTTAGGGATGTAAAAATCCACAAACACGCCCCCAATACGAAAGTCCCTTTCGGACTCAAGCTTTAGGTTTGCAATGATTGCAGAAATTTCGCTCTCCTGCGTCGTAGGCTTCCCTATTTTCATGTAGCTTTGCGCGCCCTTCTTCCTTGCACGCATTGCTTTTTGGCTGCTGCTGTTTGCAGCAAACCAGCCCCTAGACTCAGAAGAGAATTTTACAAAACGCCCCAGAATCTGCTCCCAGGAAGAAATGCCTTTGAAACCAAGCAGGAATTTTCTTGCCGTCTTTTCAGCCGGCCTTATTTTTCCCGTCTCGTATTTGTAGATGTTTTTAGCCATTCCAATGCTATTCTCATAGCTTGTCTGGCTTTGCCCGTTTGAAAGCCGGATTATGGTTATATATTCTGGCTTTCTCATCACGGCATCCACTAGGCTCTTCTCTTTGGAGAATTCCTCGTAAAGCGTCTTCAGCGATTTCTAATCAAGGTGGCTTTTTGGCATGTTCAATTTTACGGACCAAGGTTTATAATTTTACTGACCAAGGTGCATATCTACCGTCGCCCCCATCTTCCTCCCACTTAACGCGGGCAGTCCGCACAGAGTGCATCTCCCCCGGAGGGGAAATTCGCAACAGTGCGCGAGGGTCTCGCTCGTTACAGGACTTAACCTGACAGTTCGCACCACGAGCTGACGATGGCCATGCAGCACCTCTCGGCTCGTTAGGCAAGATCTTCAGTCTGACCTTCATCCTGCCGTCGCCCCTGGTAATGTTCCCGGCGTTGTATCCAATTGAACCGCAGCATCCACCCCTTGTGGTGCTCCCCCGCCAATTCAGGGAACACAGGCGTATAATTTCTTCAGCCTAGCAAGTTTTCCCCCATGAAAACAATGAATTCTCTCTATAAATTTCCTGACGCTTTCTTTTCTAGTCAGCCTAAATTGCCAAACATTCCCGGTATACGTCAAATTTGTTGGTCTGAATCCATCTGAAATAAGAAAGTTCCTCACAAATTCCAAAGACTCCTTATTTTTCTGGTCAAACGAAACGTAGTTCTGTGTTTGCATAGTTGGATTTTCTGGCAATCCCCCTTCTGCATCCCAGAAGCCGCTCACATACCACCAGATTTTTTCTTGGGAACTCCCTTTTATACACGATGGCGTAAACCACATTTTCTGCGGCTTCACATATTCCGATATCTTCAGTATTTTCCCAACAACTTTCTTGTTGGACAATCTGAGCAATTTACCAATCTTATGTGGTTTCAAGCCGAAATTCTGCTCCAATATTTTTGAAACAAAATCCAGCCATTTTCCATCGTCTTGGTAAATCCGCAGTTCATAATTTTTTCCCTGCCGGACATCAAACGTCCCATCGCGCAATGCCCCCAATAGATAACATATTTTCTGGTTCATGCAATGAGCTTCGGTTTTTTGGCTTATAAAAGTTACGAGAGTAACTTGCCAGTGCTGAAAATCGCCTATGTTCTTTCCTTTAAGTTTCAACCTTGCGGCCGTACTCCCCAGGTGGCGGACTTAACACCTTCGCTACAGCACTGCACCCGCTCGAAGCGGGCGCAACACCACAGTCCGCATAATTTACTGCTAGGGCTACTCGGGTATCTAATCCGATTCGTTCTCCTAGCCTTCGTCCCTCACTGTCAGACGCGTTTTGGTTGGGCGCCTTCGCCACTGGTAGTCCTCACAGGATCAACGTATTTTACCACTACCCCGTGAGTACTCCCAACCTCCCCCGCTCTCGAGCCTGCCAGTATCCACTGCACGCCTTGAGGTCAAGCCTCAAGATTTCACAGCGGACTTAACAGACCAGCTACGGACTCTTTAGACCCAATATTCGTGGATACCACTCGATCTGCCAGTATTACCGCGTACCGTTTACCTTATGCGATTAGGCATATGGCGGCTGGCACTGGTCTTACCCAGATCTTATTCTGCAACCTGTTTACAGTTGCCAAAAGATAGAAAGATATATCCCTCTACCACTCAGAGTTCCCCTGTCACGCTTGCGCGCATTGCAAAGGTTTCGCGCCTGCTGCATCCCGTAGGACTAGGGCCCTTGTCTCAGTGCCCTTCTCGGGGCTCCAACTCCCATTGCCCCTACTGATTATCGGCTTGTAATCAGGTGCAGTCTCATCCTTTGGTGCCACAGCTCCAATTCGCTGCGCATTTAACCCATCAAGCATTCCAGCATAGATGGGCTATCGGGTATTGACCTCAGTTTCCCGAGGATATCCCCGCCCAAAGGGCAGATTGACTACATGTTACTGAGCCGTACGCCGTCCAGCCAGGTGGCTGAACTGACTTGCATGGCTTAATCGTACTCTGATAGCAGTACCCTCCAGCAGGATCAACTGGAGTCGCACTTAAATGCAAAGTTTACTTATTCTTGGCGGTTTCGCACTTTTCGCTATTAACCGTTATTTGCTCTTGAAGCGTGAGTCGAATAAGAAAAGCTCCTATTCCAAAAAAGCCCATTTGCGCACGCACCAAGAGGGCGGTGGCTTCATCTAAGCTTTCAAAACCATTTCTCTTGCCCATGCGAGAGCACGGGTAAAAATCGGTGCCAACTATATGAGTATAAGCCTTTATAAACCTATCCTCAGCGCTTTTTGGGATAAAAATGGGAAAAATTTTACATTCTAAAATTTGACCCCGATGCCCTGCAAGCCGCATTTTGCTTCCTTTACTTTAAGCAAACAACACACGCAAGCAAGCACTACAAATACAAGCACTAGCGCTATCCGCAGTAAAAAGTTTTGGTTTGCTCAGTTTCCCGTCTCCTTCAGCCATTCCCCCAACGCTTTTTTGCCTGCAATAAGGACAGTTTTTGCGTTCTTGTGCGCTGCTGAAAATTCCTCCAAAGCCGCACGCTCGCGCGCAGGCGGCTTCTCCAAATAGCACACGTTTATCCCAACGGGCTTCAATCCGTCCTTTACTACAAAGTCAACTTCCGTCTTATCCGAATAATATTGCGGTTCCCTGCCCATCCTCACAAGCCCTATCGCAACTAGGTTCTCAGCCTTCCTTCCAAAATCAGGGGAATAGGATTTTGAGACAGCCGCCGCAAGCCCGACATCATACGCATAGTATTTGCGCGGCTTTTCCATTGCCTTTTTGAGCGAATACGAAAAGCTCGGCACAGAAAATATCACAAATGCACTCTCCAAATACGAGAGGTACATCTTTATGGCATCAAAGGACAATCCTGTAAACGCGCGCAGCTTGTTGTAGCTGAAGAGCTTTCCGGAATTTGTAAGCACGTAAAGCGCAAGCGTCTTCAGGGTTGGCACGTCGCGCACCTGATGGCGGGCGGCAATGTCGCGCGATATTGCGGTCTCAAAATACTCCTCAAGCAGGCGCATCCTATTCTGGGGGTTTTTTTCAAGCACCACTGCAGGATACCCGCCTATTTGCAAATAATCCTCAAGGGTTGCATCAGGCAGCGCTTGGCGAAATTCACAAAACGAGAACGGAAGCACAAGGAACCCCAATCCCCTGCCCCCAAGGGTCGTGGCGAATTCGGAGCTTAGCAGCTTTGCGGAGGAGCCTGTAACGAAAACTTTGAACTCACCTTTATCCGTTGCAGACCTGACCCATTTTTCCCACCCGCTTACATTCTGCACCTCGTCAAGGAAGAGAAAGCGTGGCATTTTTTTATGCACCATTTCATGATGGGAAAGAACATCATCAATGAGCGCAGGCGTGAGCATGCCTGAAAATGCCGGCTCCTCAAAGTTTATGAAAAGGCATGATTCTTCCCCGAATTTTTTTGAAAGGCGGCAGAGCAGCTGCGCGCAAACAGTGGTTTTTCCCGCCCTTCGCGGTCCATAAAAATAAAGGGCTTCCTGCCCGCCAAGCATTTCCCATGCCTTTTGCGCAACTTCCCTCGGTATGCCCTCTCCCTGCTTGCGTGCCCAGGCGTTCCAGCTTTCAACCGCTTTCCAAATGCGCTCTTCCATATGGGAACAGTATCTGAACTAGTATATAAAGGTATACGGTATGGCGTAAGCTCTTATAAATCACATGTGCCATCTATCAAGCCAGTTGGCAGTTGCACAGGCTGGCAAGGAACTTTCTCTATTTTCAGAAACGTATATAAAAACCGAATTCAGAAACAATGTTTCATGCGCATTCTCAAAATGGAAAAAGAAATCCTCACAAGGCTGAAGGAATTATGAAAATAAGAAAATAAAAAGTCCGGGGAAATTAAGCCTTCGTAACCGTCATCTTGCCGTATTTGCCCGGCGAAACTTGCAGGTTGCCCTTGTATTCCGACACCCAGCCGTTTTCAATGCTCACCTTGTCGCCGCTTGCTATTTTGTCTATGTCGTCGCCCCAAAGCGAAAGCGTAACAGAGCCGGAGTCGTCCTGCAACGTTGCGTTTGCAACGCGCGTTTTCTTGCCGTATTTGGTGAGCACTTCGCGCGGCTCCTCAACGTTTGTGATTTCGCCGCTTATTGTGCCCTGAGCAGAGCCGCCCTTTAGTTCAGATATTTTCATTTACACACCTCTAATGAGCATAAGTAAATCTATTTTTAGAAAAGGAATCTATATAATATATGTAGTATTAGCACGCGCGCGCATGCGCGTTCGGTGAGCGGTCTCAAAACGCACCCAATTTAAACTGTTTATCGCATATTTTTATTGCAGGGATGGCAGAGCCTGGTCGATTGCGTCAGACTCAAGATCCCGCGCAGCAATGCGCGCATAAGATATCTGATGACTTAGGTCTTCGGGGGTTCGTGCGAATTTTCAATTGAAAATTTGCAGCCCAAAAATCCCTCTCCCTGCATTTTGTATCCTGCACTAGTATTACCGCCAATCCCAGCCAATTCCCTAACCCCAGTTGGGGGCTGGTGAACGCCGCTTAAAATGCGGTAAAAAATTAAGGGTAAAAATTGGAGTCTAAGCGCATTCCGATCATTGACTTCTCAGCCGCCATCAGTACTTCCGAAAGTAAGTTCAGGCGATAAATCTTCCGTCGTATCAAAAACGACCGCTTTGCAAAAAACGAATAGAAACAAAAGTTTATGGATTGCTCGGCAAACCGCTCTTTCGGCGAAAGTTGTGCCTTGGGCGCGTGCTTGTCGCAAAATATCCAATTGGTGTAACTGTGACCGAGAAAAAAGCTGAAGCAGCGGACGTGGTCGCATCTTTCATGAAGCTATACGTAAATCTGCCCCTAGAAGAAAGAACGCGCACAGTGCTGGTATATGAAAACCAGCCAATAAGCTGGGAAATTGCCAGAAACGAGATTGTGCACGGCGGCGAAAGGGGAATGAAAATCCTAAAAAAACTTTCAGAGTTAAAAATAGTATGAGGTGATTTCACGGCAGTCTCAAACGACGAGGTTGGCATTGTTTTGGAGCGCCTTAGGATTATGCCAAGAACTGTTACACTCAACATAGGTTCGCATGGCTCATTTACGCGCGACCAGTCAATGGAACAGGTATCTGGGCATACTGAAATAGGGGAGCTAATTGTACAGATGCAGATGTCTTACCTAAGGTCATTCAAGGAGAGGGTGAACAGGTGACTGGCAGCGCGCAAGGTTTTCTCATTACAACTCCTCACGATGATGATGCAATCGCTTACTGCAACGCTTGGAGCAAGGAAATAATGGACGCAGCCAGCCAAAAGGGCTTTCTGGTTTTTGAGCTGCCAGGTGCGAAGGCCAATAAAAGCGATTTTGAAAGCTACCTCAACAAGCAGAATATCCGTTTTGTAATGTTCAACGGGCATGGCGCGCCTGATTTGATAACAGGCTACAAAAAGGAGGTTATCCTGCAGGCAGGCAAAAACGACAATCTCCTTAAGGGAAAGGTTGCTTATGCAAGAAGCTGCTATTCTTTGAGTATTTTGGGCGAATCCTGCATAACTGCAGGCGCAGATGGTTTTGTTGGGTATAAACTTCCATTTATGTTTGTTTCAGACCCGACTCGCGGGGCGCATCCTCTGAAAGACGAGCTTGCCAAGCCTTGTTTTGTGACCTCCAACATAATCCCGATTTCAATGCTAAAAGGGCATACTGTTTGCGAAACCGTGCAGAAAGCAAAAACGGAAATACAAAAGATGATAGATTACTGGGAAACACGCTCGGATTTGGTGGAAGCGCCAATGGTTGCCGCCTGCCTGTACTGGAATGGCAGCGGTCTGGATTATTGCGGCAACGGCGATACCAAATTATAGCGGCTTGCGCCTGCACATGCACTCAAGGCGGACATAAAGCATTACTTTGAAACAATAGACCAAGAGGTGCTGCTTTCCATCCTGAAGAAGAGAATAAAAGACGATGAACTGCTCTGGCTCATAAAAACAATCCTTGCCAACCACAAAACTCAAGAAACAGGAAAGGGCATGCCACTTTGCAACCTCACAAGCCAGTTCTTCGCAAACGTCTATCTTGGCGAGCTTGACAATTTCGTAAAGCACGAATTACGGGCAAAATATTACCTGCGCTACGTTGATGATTTCATAATCCTAGGGAGGAACAGAAAGTTGCTGGAAGAATACAAAATGAAAATATCCGGATTCCTCAAAACCGAACTCAAGCTTGAACTTCATCCGCAGAAAAGCAGCATAATCCCCCTGCGCAGGGGCGTAACCCTGCTTGGCTTCCGCGCATTCTGCCATTTTCGGCTTCTGAAAAGGAGCAACCAAAAGCGCATAGAAAAAAGGCTGCGAAAATTCAGGGAAAAGCTAGCATGGGGCGAAATTTCCAGAGAACACATCCTCCTTAGCATGGCAGGCTGGGACGGCTACGCGAAGATGGGGAACACTTACAACCCGAGAAAGAAAATCTGGTGCAAGCTTCAGGCGATTTTACAGGCCCAAAAATGAGAGTATACCTTCTGCTGGCAAAGAACCTCATCCTTTTCCAAGCAGCCATTTCCAGGCCGGAACATACCTGAGCGTTTTTCCCTTAATTTTCTTTTCCTCCCAGTGCTCCAAGGTAAGCACCGTCCCCTCGCGCAGCCCAGTCGCCTCCATTGTCTGCAAAAGCGCCTTCTCCTCCCTTTGCGCAGTATCGGTATTCACAACATCCGTGCAAACCTGCAGCGCAGAGGTTATCTTTTTTGCCCCATTAAGAATGACAAAATCGGTCTCGGTGCCATTCGCATTCACATAATAGAAGAACTTCTCGCCCCTCCTCTTCAGCTCCACCGCAGCAAGGCTCTCAAGCATGAACCCGACGTTGCGCGAAAGCCCATAAGACAGCCGCGAGATTATCCCGTTGTCAACGCAATACGCCTTCTTGGGGTTCTTGTCAAGCAGCTTCAGCTTGCGCTCGTATTTCTCCACAAGGAAAAGCAGGTACGTTTCCTCCGCATAACCAACATATTTCCTTGTAGTGACAGGGCTTTTTATCCCAAAATGCTTCGCCAATCCATTGAACGTAATCCGATTGCCCGAATTGGAAATCAGGAACTTCAGCACGCTCCTCAATTCATTGGGCTTCCTTATCGCATACCTCTTCACAATGTCCTTTTGCACTATGTCCTCAACGACCTGCCCCAAAAGCGCCTCCTCTCCGCCAAGGGCATACTCAGGCATTCCCCCGCCCTCCAAATAAACCTTGAACAGATCGGCAATTTCCGCCCTCTGTGCTGTTGCAAGGGCATCGGGATTTTCCACCCCAACATTCTTCAGCAGCAAAAATTCCCCAAAGGAGAACGGATAAAGCTGGTAATCAAGGTGCCTCCCAGTGAGGTGCGTTCCAAGCTCCTTGCTGAGCAAATCCGCGTTTGAGCCCGTCAAGAAGACAAAATAGCCCTCTCGCAGCATCCTGTTCACAAACAGCTCCCAGCCCTTCACGTTCTGCGCTTCGTCAAGCAGAAGCGCCTTCTGGTTCCCGCACAGCCCAATGAAGACCTCCATGAGCTTCTGGAAGTCGGACGCCTCAAAGCCAGCCAGCCTCTCATCATCAAAGTTCACGTAGAAGAATTTTTCCCCAAACCAGCGGAGCAAAAGCTGCTTTAGCAAGGTACTCTTGCCGCACCTGCGCACGCCTTTCACAATGCAGGCGGTTCTTGAGCCGCCTGCCGCAATTTTGCCCGCAAGCTCCCGTGGCACCGTCCCCTGCGGCAGCACAAGCTCAGCGCGCTGGTCTTTTACGACCGCATAAATAATTTCCTTTTGAATC
>JAGVWK010000045.1 GCA_018304295.1 Microcaldota archaeon
TTTGACAAGATGAGCACGGACCTGAAAAACTTGGATGTTGTCAGCGTGCTCTCGCAAATGGAGCTGATGCCAAAAAAAATGCTCGTTGGTGGCATCAGTGGCGTGATTAATGCGGCATTGTCGCCGCTGTTCTTTGCGGTAACTTTGATTTATTTGGCTGCGCGCAGCGCCGTGTATTATTTCATTGTTGCGGTAGTGCTGCCGATTTTCAATTTCATATTTCTGATAAGCATTGTGAAGCAGCTTTCAAAGGCGCTTGGGGACGAGGTTGACGTTACCAACCTTACGAGGATGATATGATGCGCATTTTATTTGCATTGCTGCTGCTTTTGCCTCTTGTTGCAGCGCAGCCTGCGGGATTTGATGCAGGAAGCCTGCATACGGCAACGTGGATGCCCATTTTCATAACCACGATTGCTGCTTTGGTTGCGATTGCAACGCTTGTGTATATGCTTGGGATTGCGCTTGGAATGATGAATCTGAAAATGTGGGCAAAGGCTGAGTTCATAAATGCGCTTGCAATGGTGATGCTTGTTGCGGTGCTCATAGTGAGCCTTAATGCGGCGCTTGGGTTTTCAAAAAGCATTGCAAGCAGCGTGTACAACCTGTCTTTGATGAATGATGGGGTGGAGGGGGAGGCGTCGGTTGACCATTTCTGGCTCGCAAGGACGTATCTTAAGCAGGGCCTGCAATGCGAAAGATGGGTCTATCGCGCTGCCTTCATGCTGAACATGTGGTATGAGCCATTTGAAAAAATAACAAGCGACGTTGCAGGCCCGGAAGGCACGGGCGGCGGCATATTCGGGATTATGAGCGGCTTTTTGCACTACGTTACCGGCAATCTAACCTATCTTATGATATTTCAATACATCCAATACCGCTTCCTTGACCTTATTGAGGTCATGATGATGCCGCTCTTTTTGCCAATAGGCATTGTGCTGCGCACATTCCCGCCAACAAGGGGCGCCGGGGGGCTTATGATGGCGGTTGCGCTGGGATTTTATTTCGTATTCCCAATGAGCTACGTGTTCATATATGCGTCCGCGCCGGATTCTGGCGGGCTATGCCTTGACATAAAGGATGAAACAGTGCCAACAAGCGATGCGTGCTACACGAACCTTGCGGACATATACGTTCAAAGGGGCATAGTAAAGACAAACCAAGGGGCAATGGAGGGGCTGGCTGAAAAAATCAGTTCAGCCGCAGCCGGATTTCTCTTCCACGCGCTCTTTTACCCACTTGTGTGCCTGATAGTAACTTTCACGTTCATAAGGCAGGTGAGCGCAATTTTGGGCGCGGACCTTGCGGAAATAGGCAGGGGATTGATAAAGCTTATATAGGGGAAAACAGAGGTTAATGCATGCAATCTTTCTTTGAGAAAAAGAAAAAAGAGGACGAGCGGCAAAAGCTGCTGCAAATGCCAAAAACAGGCATGATTGCAGGCGGCAAAATGGTGCTGCTTGGAGGGGAAAAAAAGCCCCAGGCGCAGCTTGCGGCAAAAAAACCCTCACTTTCGCTTCTTGAGGACAACAAGCCGCTTATGCTTAGCGGGGACATTGAAAAAGATGCAAGGGCGACCTATGAGCAGGCGGTAAGCCGGGAAAAAACAAGGCTTGCGCGCAAAGAAGCAGGGAAAAAGAAAAGGGGAAAGAGGAGGCTTAGGAGGATAAAGGATGGAAAGGGGAAAGAAAGCTGAAAAGGAAATTTTCAGGAAAAATGAAATCTGCGCCCTATGCGCCGGCCTTTTGCCAGTCCTGCTCAAACATGGCGGCATAATCGTTGTTTTCGTTGCAGCTTAGCAGCGCCGCAGCCTCCCTGTTTTTGCTTACCGCGGAATTGCTGAAGTTTATGCTCCCCACAAGAACGTATTTGCCGTCCGCTATTGCAAGCTTGCTGTGCGTGAGCTTGTAGGAAAAGCTCGCCCATTTCGCATATGCGCCGTTTTCCGTCAGGTAATCAAGGGTGTCGCGGTTCTGCTGCACCCCCTCTATCCTGCCTTCAAGCAGCACGCGCACAACAACGCCGCGCTTGGCGGCATTTGCAAGGGAACGGGCAAGGTTTTCATTTGAGAAAACATACATCTGCACGTCTATTGTTTTTGAGGCGGAATTAAAAAGCGAAATTATTTCGGATTCTGAATCGGGTGAGAAAATTGCCTTTTGCAAATAGCAGCCGCCGGAAGCAAATTGGGGCAGGGGATGCTGCAAAAGCACAAATGCAAAAAAAGAAAGCGCAATAAGGCTGGCAAGCGCAAAGCCGCTAATGGCGCATTTGAGTTCATTGCCAGTTGGTTTCAATTCTGCTCACCGATATGGAGCGCTTTTGCGCTTTTTCTATTGCGCCTGCAAGCTCTTGCGCGGCTTCAAAGTTTGTGATGCACGGTATGTTTTTTTCTATTGAGAGGCGGCGTATCCGAAAGCCGTCGGTGCTTGCAACCTTGCCGTGCTTGGGGGTATTTATTACAAGCTGCACCCTGCCCTCGCCTATTGCGGTTGCTATATTGGGGGTGCCGGAATCTATCTTTTGGAGCGTGTGCACTTTTATGCCGGCATCTTCTATCACTTGGGCGGTTCCGGGAGTTGCATAAACCTCAAAGCCCATTTTTGAGAAGAGCGCCGCCACTGGCGCAACGCGCTCCTTGTCCCCGTCTTTCAGGGAGAAAACAACGCCACCCTTGAGGGGTATTTTCTGGTTTGCGCCCAAAAGCGCTTTGTAGAATGCAATTGAAAATTCCGAATCCGCGCCCATGCTCTCGCCCGTGCTTTTCATTTCAGGGCCCAGCACAAAATCAACGCCGCGCAACTTGAGGAAGGGGAAAACAACGCTTTTCACCGCGTATTTTGCAGGCAGCTTTTGCCCGCTTAAGCCAAGCTGGGGCAGGGACTTGCCAAGCATTGCCATGGTTGCCATTTTTGCAAGGGGTATTCCGATTGCCTTGCTAAGGTAAGGGATTGTGCGGCTTGCGCGCGGGTTTGCCTCCAATACGTATATCACGTCGTTGCGCACAACGTATTGGATGTTTATGGCTCCTATTGTGCCAAGCGCGAGCGCAAGCTCCTGTGAGAGGCGCACTATTTCCTGCTGCACGCTTTTTTTCAGCCGCACCGGGGGGGTAACGCAGCTTGCATCCCCAGAATGCACGCCTGCGCGCTCTATGTGCTCCATTATGCCGCCTATGAAAAGGCTTTTTCCGTCGCATATTCCATCTATTTCGCATTCTATTGCGCTTTCAATGTATTTGTCTATTAGCACCGGGCGGCTCTCGCTTACTTGCACCGCCTCTGCAATATATTGCCTTAGCTGCTCGTCATCGTAAACTATTTGCATCCCCCTGCCCGCAATCACATAGCTTGGGCGCACCACTATGGGGTAGGTTATTTTGTTTGCAACAAGCAGCGCCTGCTGCAAATTTGTTGCGGTGCCGTTGTCCGGCTGCGCGATTTTAAGCTTGTGCAGCAAATCGCGGAAGCGCTCCCTGTCCTCGGCAACGTCTATTCCATCAAGCTGCGTTCCAAGCAGCCTCACCCCTGCGTGCGTGAGCTTGGCTGCAAGGTTTATGCTTGTCTGCCCCCCGAATTGCACTATTGCGCCATAAGGCTTTTCGCGCTCCGCCACGTTCATTACGTCCTCAAACGTGAGGGGCTCAAAGTAAAGCCTGTCGGAGGTGTCAAAGTCCGTGCTTATTGTTTCGGGGTTGTTGTTCACCATTATGCTCTCGTATCCTGCTGCGCGAAGCGCATAGGAGGCATGGCAGCAGCAGTAGTCAAATTCTATTCCCTGCCCGATGCGTATTGGGCCTGAGCCTATCACAAGCACGCGCTTTTTATTGGAGGGGGCTGCGTTGCCTTGCCCGGCTTGAAAATCCCGCTCGTCCTCTTTTTCATAGGTGGAATAGTAGTAGGGCGTGCGCGCGTCAAACTCGCCGGCGCACGTGTCCACCATCTTGTAGGTCGGAAGTATTTTGTGCAGGATGCGCGCTGCGCGTATTTCATCCTCTGTTTTTTTGCAAAGCAGGGCGATTTGGGAATCCGAAAAGCCCATGCGCTTTGCAGCAAGAAGTAGCCCTTTTGAAGGCAGCCCGCTTCCAGAATGCTCATTTTGCGCTTTTGCACCAGTGTTTTGCGCATCGTCTGGGTTCAGTGCCGCTATTTGGCTTTCCATTTCAGTTATGTTTTGGAGCTTTTGCAAAAACCACATGTTTATGCCCGTGAGCGCGTGCAGCTTTTCCATGCCCCACCCGATGCGAAGCGCCTGCAGCATTGAATCAAAGCGCAGGTCTGTCGGGCCTTTTATGTGCTTCTCAAGCTCTTCGTCTTTTATCTTTGCCGCGCGCACCTCGCGGCTGCGCATTGCCTTGTTGAATGCTTCTTCAAACGTCCTTCCTATTGCCATTGCCTCCCCGGTGCTTTTCATTTGGGTGCCAAGCGTGCGCTCCCCTTCCGCCATCTTGTCAAACGGCCAGCGGGGAATTTTAACAACAACGTAGTCAAGGGAGGGCTCAAATGAGGCGGGAGTTGTTTTTGTAACCGCGTTCTTTATTTCATGAATTTTTTTCCCAAGCGCAAGCTTGGCTGCAACGCGCGCTATCGGGTATCCTGTTGCCTTTGAGGCAAGCGCGCTTGAGCGCGAGAGGCGCGGGTTCACTTCCACCACCGCGTATTGCCCGCTTTTCTGGTCAAGCGCAAACTGCATGTTGCAGCCCCCCACTATCCCGATTGCGCGTATTATGCAAAACGCGGCATCGCGCAGCATCTGGTGCTCCTTGTCCGACAAGGTTTGCGAAGGGGCTGCCACCACGCTCTCGCCAGTGTGCACGCCCATAGGGTCAACGTTCTCCATGTTGCAGATTGTTATGCAGTTGCCGCCGGAATCCCGCAGAAGCTCGTATTCAAATTCCGCCCAGCCTATCACGCTTTCCTCTATAAGTATTTGGCGCGTAGGGGAGAGCGTAAAGCCAAGCTCAAGAAGATCCTCAAATTCCTCCTGGTTTCGCGCAATTCCACCGCCGGTTCCGCCAAGGGTGTAGGCAGGGCGCAGTATCAAGGGAAAGGGGTGGGCTTTTGCAAATTCGCGCGCCTGCTCTTTTGTGCCTGCCGCAATGCTTGCAAGTATGGGCTGGCCGAGCTTTTCCATAAGGTGCGCAAAGTTCCCCCTGTCCTCCGCAAGCTCTATTGCGCTTATGGGCGTGCCAAGCACCTGCACATTGTGCTTTTGCAGCACGCCTTTTTTGTGCAGTTCCATGCACAAATTCAGCGCGGTCTGCCCGCCCATTGTTGCGATAATTCCGTCGGGCTTTTCCTTTTCTATTATTTTTTCAAGGTATTCTGCAAGCAGCGGCTCAATGTAAACTATGTCCGCAATGTCAGTGTCGGTCTGTATTGTTGCCGGATTGGAATTCACAAGCACCACTTTTATGCCCTCCTCGCGCAAGGACTGGCATGCCTGCGAGCCCGAATAGTCAAATTCCGCGGATTGGCCTATCACGATTGGGCCGCTCCCTATCACGAGCACCTTGCTTATTTTTCCGCTGTTAATTGTTTTTTTCACTTCAGGCATTTTACAAACCTCTCAAAGAAATATTTGCTGTCGTTTGGCCCCGGGCAGGCTTCCGGATGGTACTGTATTGAGAAAATGGGCAGGGTTTTGTGCGCCATTCCCTCAACAGTATTGTCGTTAAGGTTCACGTGCGTTATCTCAAATTCTTCAGGGATGCTTTTTCCATCCACAGCATAGCCATGGTTTTGGGACGTTATCGCGACCCTGCCTGTTTTCTTCTCAAGCACGGGGTGGTTTGCGCCGCGGTGGCCGAACTTGAGCTTGTAAGTTGTGCCCCCTATTGCGTGCGCGAGTATCTGGTGCCCAAGGCAGATTCCAAAAATCGGCAAATCAAAAAGCGAGCGCACAGTGTGCGCTATTTCGCCAAGAAGCGCCGGGTCGCCGGGGCCGTTTGAAACCACTATGCCATCAGGGGAGTATGAGCGGATTTGCTTCTCGGTTGCAAACGCGGGCACGCGCACCACCTTGAGCCCTCGCAAAACAAGCTCGCGCACTATGTTTTCCTTTGAGCCGCAGTCCATGAGCACAACCGTCTTTTTGCCGCTTCCGTATTCTTTTGTTTCCTGCGGCGAAACTTTTGCCACAAAATCCGTTTTGGAATAGTCAAGGGCTTTTGCGGCTGATATGAGTTTTTGCGCGTCAATTTCGCCCTTTTCCTGCGCAACCTGCAGGCATGAGGGCATTACGCCAAAGTCCCGTATTTTGCGCACTATTGAGCGCGTGTCAATGCTGCAAATCCCCGGCACGCTGTTTTCCTTGAGGTATTTGTCCAGTGTTTTTATACTTTGGGAGTGCGAGGGGGTTTCGCAAAGTTCGCGCACCGCATATCCGCAAACGTGCACTTTCTCGCTTTCCGGCGCATCCTTGCTTATGCCGTAATTGCCGATGAGTGGGTAAGTTGCAACAAGGATTTGCCCGGCATAGCTTGGGTCTGTGAGGGACTCCTGATAGCCGAACATTGAAGTGTTGAAAACAAGCTCGCCTTCGCGCATCCCGTCTGCCCCAAAGCCGATGCCCTCAAAAATAGTGCCGTCTGAAAGCGCAAGCATTGCATGCTTTTTTTCCGCCTGTGCAAGTTTTGCCAAATTCAACCCACATCTGCATTGGAGCGAAAGTTAATTTAAAGCATGCAGCTGCAAAAATGCCCGTGCGTGGCAGCAGCCGGCGACACTATCGCACAAACGGGTTTTTAACTGACAAAAACGGGATTTTTGAAAAATCTTTCACATTCTCGGTGTAAATCAGCCCTATGCCGTTCTCTTCCATGGTGGCTGCGACAAGCGCGTCAAAAAATGCGATTTTGTATTCCTTTGAAAATGAAAGCGCACGCATCATCGTATTGGCGTTGTATGGAAAAATTTGGGCAAATGCCATGAACCCGGCAATCAGCTTTTTTATGTCTTCGGCTGGAACCTTGGGGGATGCCTTTTCTGCCAGCACCCTTGAAAACTCGGCAAGGTTTTGCGCCCCAAGCGCAAATTCGCCTTCTTCCATAAGGGAGGCGATTAGTGCCACCGCCACTTCGTGCTTTTTCTTTTCTCTTTCGTCAACGGAGTAGATAAGCACGTTTGTGTCCACCAGCGACTTAGTCATATATTTCACTTCGCTGCGAGTACATGCGATAACTGAAAGAAAAGCCGCGCCCGAGGCTGCGTAGGAATTCCGCCTTAGAGTGGCTGTTTGAGCGCTTGGAAAGCAGGGAAACCGCATCATTCACTGCTGCGCTAAGCGAGCCCTTTTTGCCTCCGTAGAGCTGGTGGGCAAGGCTGCGCAGCCTTGCCTCTTGTTTTTCGTCAAGGGATATTATCACTGTGCCCACGTTCTCACCAAATATATATTTATATAAACATATATATAATGTTCGTCTTGCAGGTGGTTGCGCATTTTATTTTTTGCGCTGCAGCCGCGCAAGGATTTTGTTGAAGCGCTCCTCCGCGCGCGTGCTTGCATACCTTGAGATTGAGTAGAGCGCGTAGAAGCCTATTGCAACGCCGAACCAGATGAAAAAGACAGTGAAAACCCTGCCAGCCTCGGTTTTTGGGGTTACGTCGCCATAGCCCACGGTTGTGATGGTGCTTGTTGCAAAATATACGGAAGTGAACCAGTCCCATCCCTCAAAGGAGTGGTATGCGAACACCGCCAGCAGCACAACTGACGCCACAAGCACTATTGCAAGCGCAAGGTTGCGCTTTGCTTTTTCCTTGCTTGCCTGCGCCTCCTGCATCATAAGGTCGTTAAGTTCCATGGGTTTTGCCCCCGGATTTTTCCATGCCTTGCCTGCGAATTTGCGCAGTTTGATTGCGCGCATTGCCAAGCCCGTGCTTTTTGCCTGCGAATTTGCGCGCGAGCGCGAGCCTGTGCGCATTGAAATAGTGCGCGCCCAGTATTTTCCAGTCGCAAAGCCTCACAAGCGCCAATGAGTCCTTTTTAAGGGAGGCAAGCTTTTTTTCATCTGCAAAATAAAGCGCCTCAAGCTCGCCCGCAAGCTCCCTTGATGCGTCAGAAGAGCTTTTGCCTGCCATTGAAATCACCTTGAGCCCGCGCTTTTTCAGGCTGGGCACCTTGCTTTTTATGAACCTGCCAAAGCCCGTTGTGTCCGAAGTTATCGCAACGTTCATTTTCAGGCCCGCCTCAACCGGAGTGTAGCCAAAGGGCTCGTAGCGGGAGGGGAATACCCCCACATCCATTCCGGCTATTATGTCGTAGTAGCTCAGGTTCATAAGCCCGTCGTTGGGCTTAAGGTATGTCGGGTAAAAGAGCACTTTTACCGCGTCTTCTTTTTTGTTTGTGAGCCCCGCGCTTATGCAGGCCTTTATTATTATGTCGTCAGCATAGTTAAGGTCAAAGCAGTTTATGTGTGGAGAGGGGCCATCGCGCACAAAGCCGCCCATCATGTTTGCAACGTCGCTTTTTTCCCTGCCTTTCAATTCCTGCAGCAGGGACTGCGCGTTGTGATACGTTTTCCCCTTTGCCTGTGGAAGCGCTGCTGCGAACTCGTTTATCTTGTCAAGGAGAAGGTAGTTTTTTATTATGGAGATTTTCGGGCCCCGTACTGCGGAAGGCGCAAAAATGAACGCAAAAATGCGCCGCTGGTTGCGCGCTGCCTTTGATGCCAGGCACCTATTCAGCTGCGAGAGCGCGTTTATGTATATGTCAAATCCCTTGTTAAGGAACTCGTACCTGCCTGAAATGAAAACAAGGAGCGCGTTGTCATAGTGCTGCACGTAATAGGGTATGAAGCAGCTTTCAACAAACTGCAAAAGCTCGCTGCGCACGTAGGATGCGACCCTTTGCATTGTTTTTGGGCTTTGCCCGCTGCCGGAAAAGTCAAGCCCGTTAAGAGTTATTATGTCGGGCTTTTTGCCCAGTATGTATTGCACTTCCGCTGCAACGGTTTCGCTAACTGTTGTGAAAACGTCAGCATTAAGCGCGGCTTGAAGCTCAAGCTGGTGCTTTCCCTCTATTTTGAGCCTGTATGCCTCGCTTATTGCGATTGGGGAGGCTGCCTTTGAGGCTTCTGCAAGCACGTCCCTGCCGGTAGAGGAAAGCGACCTGCCAAGCACTGTTGCGTGCGTTGTGAAGACTGTTGCGGCCTGCACGTTGTTCATCTTTAGGTAAAGAAGGGCTGCGGCGCAAATCCATTCGTGGAAATGGCACACTGTTTTTTTGCCCCTGAAGCCTTTGCCCTTTAGAAGCTCCTCAAGGAGCATACCCACTGCAAAGCCCCATACCACGTTTTCCGTAAAGTCGTACGAGTTTTCCATAAGGGAGTCTATTGAGAAGTTCTTCCACAGCAGGAACTTGAGGTAGTTTGCCTTTTTGTCAAGCTTTTTGTAGCCGTCAAAATATTCAACCCGGCGCTCGCCCATTTCCTTTGCGCCCACAAGAATTACCGGCACGCTTGCCCCGTATGCCCAAAGCCCGTATTTGAATTTGATGCCAAGGGGGGAGAGCGCTGCAAAGGCGCGCGCCATTTGCGCAGGGGGCTTTTTTTCAACAAGGTCGGACTTGCTTTTTTCGTCCAAAAACCCAACAAGGCAATAGTTTGCGCCGTATTTTTTCTTCATGTAGGGTGCCTTGCTTTGCAGCACTGTGTATATGCCCCCGATTTGGCGCGCGGCTTCGGAGGAAACCTCAAAAAGGAATTCTGCCACAATAAGAAAACAGAGGTGCGGTTTATAAAGATATGGAGCGAAAACAATGCCAAAGATGAATTTCCGGTGCGCTTATGCTTTCCATTCCAAACCCATACAACGGAAACTACAGGCTGCTTGCGATAGCGCCCATAATGCTCATACTTGTGTCGCTCTTCTTTATACCTTCCATACGCCTTGGGGTGGAGTTCAAGGGCGGCACGCTCGTAACAGTTGCGACCGCGCAAGAATACGTGGATGAGGCGGCTTCCCTTTCCGCGCTGCGCAATGCGGGCATAGAGGTTTCCACTTTCAAAGTGTACAAGAGCCCGTCAGCTGCTTATAGCAACATCGTTGAAATAGAGATTGCGCGTAGCCCGCAGCAGCTTCGCATGGACGGGCTAAAGGGCAGCTTCTTTGCGGATGCGGAGGAGGTTTCGCGCCTTGAAGGCGCATATCAGGCAAACCAAAGCGGCTCTGAAAATTATTTGCAAAAGCGCAACGAGCTTGAGAAAGAGGCGGACGAGATTTTTGCAATTGCCGCAACCGGGCAAAAAGCTTCTGATTTTGACAACATAAACGTGCTGCAAAGGGAGGTGTCTGCGGCTTTTGCAAAAATAAGCGAAGACCAAAAAGATGCGCTGCTTTCCTCCATATCCTCCGTAATAACGCATGACGCGATTTCCATAGAGGAGATAAGCGCAACGCTTTCAACAAAATTCATTGAAAAGGCGGTAGGAGTGGTATTTATCTCTACTTTCCTTGTGATAATTGCGGTATTCCTTATCTACAGGACAATTGTCCCCAGCGTTGCGGTGCTTGCGGGCGCGGCTGCGGACATATTGATTGCGCTTGGGGCAATGGGGCTTTTTGGGATACCGTTTACGCTTGCATCCTTTGCAGCCTTGCTTATGCTTGTAGGATTTTCCCTTGACACGGACATACTGCTTACAATGCGGGTGATAAAGAGAAAAGAGGGGCATGCTTCGGAGAGGGCGTATGATGCGATGAAAACAGGGATGACCATGAGCCTTGCGGCAATCGTTGCTTTCGGCTCGCTTTTTGCGCTATCATACATTACGCACATAAGCGTGTATTATGAGATTTCCGCTGTTGCGCTGTGCGGGCTTATTGGGGATTTGTTTGCAACGTGGGGCATAAACGCAGTAATCATACTTGATTATGCCAAGAGGCGGGAAAAGGAAGGGCACACTGGCGAGGAGAAGCCCATTTTCACTGGGATATTCTCAAAATAGTTGGTTGAAATGATTACAAAAAACGAGCTTTTAAGCGGTGTTAAGGACAGGCGAGTTGTTGCGCTTTTTGCCTTCACCGCCCTGTGCATTGCGTGGATGCTGGTGCAAAAGGAAATGGGAGTGCCGACGTTCATGGGAGGCATAATCGTGGTTGCGGCTGCGACGATTTTCTGGAAAAACGACAACGTGAAGATAGCGGGGCTGCTGTGCATTGTTTTCCTTTCCCTTTTTTCTGCATACCACAACGGGCTGCGCTTTGGCATTGACTTTTCCGGCGGCGTGAGGATTCCGATTCTGCTTGAAAAGCCCGTTGACCAGATTGCGATGGACGAGATGGTGCAGATAATAAAAACGCGCTCTGCCGCATTTGGGCTTGCGGAAGTAAGGGTGCGCCCCGTAGGGGACAGCGAAATTTACGTTGAAGTCCCCCAAAGCAACCCGCAGCTTGTAAACGACGTTGAAAGGATACTTTCCTCCCAAGGGGTTTATCAGGGGATTGTGGACGGGAAAACCGCGGTGAGCGGGGATGACATACTTTCAGGCACTATTTCAAGGCTTCCGACTTCTTCCTTGGGCGGCGCCGACTGGGGGGTGTCCTTCACCATTACCGCAAGCGCAAACGAGAATTTCGCGCGCGTTGTAAAGGGCAAGGCGAACTACCCCCTTTACATGTTCCTTGACAGGCCAAGCAATGCGATAGTGGTGATAAAAAGTTCCGACCTTTTGGCAACGCTCAATGGCAGCGTGGTAAGGGTAACGCAGGCAGAGGCGCTTGCGATTGCCTCAAAGGCGCTCAAGCTTGAAGGCGATGACATCCGCATATTTGTTGAGGATAATCTCAATGCCCAAAACCTGTCTTTTTGGAATGTTACGATAGAGAGGAACAAGACAAAGGCGGTTGTTTCAAATGAAACAGCGCCCGCGCTCAAAGATGCGCTGCGCGAAGCGGGCTTTGTGCTTGTGGAAAAGCCGCCTGAAGAGATGCAGCCGGTTTATTCCTTGGCAGCACTTGGCTCATCCCAAAATACGCTTAACATGTGGAAGGCTGTCGGGCTGCTTAGCTCCCCGCGGCTTTCCCCCGACGTTACGGTGGGAGTGCAGAGCCCTTCCTATTCCATTACCGGCTCGGTTCTTGAAACCGGAAATGCAGGGCTGCTTGAGGCTGACAGGAATGCGCGCGAAGTGGAGTCAATATTAAAAGGCGGTGCGCTTCCGGTAAGGATAACGCTTGGCTCTGCAACAACAGTGCCTGCGCCCCTTGGCGCTGAGTTTTTGCGCGCAAGCGTGATAGGCGCGGCAATGGCGCTTGGGGCGATTGCGCTCATGCTTGCATTGCGCTACCGGACGCTCAAGCTGCTTCTTCCAGTTGTGCTAATCAGCCTTGCGGAAATAATAATACTGGTTGCAGTGCTTGGGTCGTTCACAATTGACCTTGCGGGCATGGCTGGAATTATAGCAGCAATCGGGGTATCGGTGGATGCGCAGATAGTGGTAACGGACGAGATGCTGAAAAAAAGCGCTGACGGTGCGCACAAAAAGCTTGAAAAGGCGTTCTCCATAATAATGACAAACGTTACTGTTGCGATAATCGCAATGGTGCCGCTGCTTCTCTTCTCAGGCCTTGTTGAGATAATAGGCTTTGCGACTTCTTCCATACTTGGCTCGTTGCTAGGAGTGTTCATCTCCCGCCCTGCGTACGGAGCCATTGTTGGGCGGCTATTTGACAAGTAGGCTGAAGGGCAACGTTGTAATAAAAAGGCAAGGAATATAAAGAGCGGCAGGCATAGCCAAGACAGTGATAAAAATGGCGGATGTTACGATAAATCTTGTTTATGATGAGCTTAAGAAATTGCGCAGGGAAGTTCACGAGATAAGAAGTGCGATTATTCCGGAAGAGGAAATTGGTGCTGAGGAAAGAAAAGAACTGCACTCCGTAGTTGAAGAGATGAAAAGCGGGAAAGAAAGCGAATGGAAGCCGCCTGCTAGGAAGTGATTGCCTTGTTTTCCGTCCGGCTTGGCAATAAGGCTGAAAAACAACTTGAAGGACTGGACGGGAAGATGCGCATTAGGGCAGAGGGGCTTTTTGTAATTCTGATGGACAACCCGGTACCTGCAAAAGAATATGACCTTAGGAAAATAAAAGGAGAGATTGGCAGCTACAGGATAAGGCTGTCGGGTTTTCGGGTTACCTATGAAGTATTTTGGATGGAGAAGATAGTCAGGATTGCAAAGATAGAGCTGCGCTCTGAAACTACTTATGATTGAGGCTTAAGGTTTTGCAGGAGATTCTTCAGCACCCCTATTGAGAATTCATAGTCCTTCCAGTGCAAAAACTCCTTGTTTGTATGGTCAAGCTTTGAATCCCCGGGCCCGTATGCGATTGTGGGAATTCCAAGCGCCATGGAAATGTTCATGTCCGCACCGCCGGATTTTTTCAAATACTTAGGGGCGCCTCCTTGGGAGCGCACCGCAGCCACCATTGCGCGCACAAGCGGGTGGCTTATCTGCATTTCGCAGCCGGGGAAGTGCTCGGTTATCTTGACATTCACGCCATTTGGCGCCGAGGACTTGAAAAACTGGATTATTTTCTGCATGTCGGCAGAGGGCGGCACGCGCGCGTCTATGAAAAAGTCAAGGTGCGCGGGTATCACGTTAAGGGATTCGCGCTTTCCGTAATCTATGTGCGTTACATTGAATATCACCGAATCAAAAGTGTGGTGGCGGGGAAAATGCGAGCGCAGCTTCTCGTAGTATTCTATTGTGCGCTCTATGGGGTTTTCCGCGTTCATGCCTGCGTGCGCCGCCTCCCCTTGTGTGCGGCATTCCGCAAGTATGCGCCCCTTGTATGCGATTGTAACGCCTTCGCAGTTTGAAGGCTCGCCGTTTATTGCCATTTTTGGCTTGAGCCATTTGAAAAGCGAATGCGCGCCCTTGGAGGTGGGTGCTTCTTCTTCCGTAACTCCTGCAACGACAACCTTGAGGTATGATGGCGCATGTGCGCCCGCCTCTATGTAGGAGGCAAGGCAGCCCTTTGCATCCACTGCGCCCCTGCCTGAAATCCCCTGCGCATCCTCATGTACTTCCCAGAAGCCCTCAACCGTGTCAAGGTGGGAAAAGAGAAGAATGTCCGGGTGCACGTCGCGCACGTAATCGTAATTTGCGCCAAGCACGTTTCCAGCCTCGTCCATGCGCACGTGCAAATATCCAAGCTCGCGCATCCTTTGCGCGCATAATTTTGCTGCATCTGCCTCGGAGCCTGAAAAGCTTTTTGTCCGCACTAGGGCAGAGAGGAACTTGCGTGCGGGAGTGCTGTTTGGCATTTTATCAACTACGTGGTTTTTCATTTACTCAAGAACCTTGTCAAGTGCGCTTATTAGCCCGTCTGCCTGTTCTTTTGTGAGCATAAGCGGCGGCAAAAAGCGCAGCACCATGTCCCCTGCAGGAAGCGCAAGCACCCCGTTTGAAATGAGCCGCAGAAGATACTCCTTGCTTGGCTGCTTAAGCTCAAGGGCAAGCATGAGCCCCTTTCCGCGCGCTTCGCGCACGAGCTTTTTTGAGGTTTCAAATTCTTTTAGGCGCGAAAGCAGGTATGCGCCCACTTCTGCCGCGTTCTCGCACATTTTTTCATCCTTTATTGCGCTTATTGCCGCAATGCCTGCTGCGCACACCATTGGGTTGCCGCCAAAGGTTGAGCCGTGCTGCATCGGTGAGAAGTCCAGCCCCTCGCGCGCAATCATTGCGCCGCATGGAAGCCCGCCTGCAATGCTCTTTGCAACGCAAATGATGTCCGGAGAAACGCCCCAGTGCTCGCACGCAAACATTTTGCCGGTGCGCCCAAAGCCCGTCTGTATCTCGTCCATTATGAGAAGCACATTGTGCCTGTCGCAAAGTTCGCGCACCTGTTGCAAATACCCATCAGGTGCCGGGCGCACGCCGCCCTCCCCTTGCACTGGTTCTAAAAATACCGCCGCTATGCTGTCGTCAATCGCGTTTTCCATTGCCTGCGCATCCCCGTAGCGCACGCGCTTTATGGGACCGATAAGCGGCTCAAAAGGCTCGCGGTATTTTGGGTTGAACGTGAGCGAAACGGCACCGGTGCTTCTTCCATGGAACGCATTCATTGCAACAACAAAACCAGTGCGCTTGGCGGCCACTCTTGCAAGCTTTATTGCGGCTTCCACTGCCTCAGTGCCTGAGTTGCACAGGAACACTTTTCCCTTGCGCAACCTTTCTCCGGGCGCAATTGAAAGCAGAAGCTCCTCAAATTGTGCGCGCACAACAAGAGGGAAAACCTCAGGGCAGGAAATAAGCTTTTTGGACTGTTCTTGTATTGCTTCCACTACCTTTGGGTGGCAGTGCCCCAGATTTCCAACCCCGTGCCCCATAACGCAGTCAAGGTATTTTTTCCCCTCCTTGTCGTACAGGTATGCGCCCTCGCCTCTTTCTGCCACAAATGGGCGCTTTGCATAGCAGGAAAGCTCTGCTTTTTTTTCCCGCTCTATTATTTCCTGCGTTGATTGTTCCATAATATCACTCTATTGTCGTTCCATTTCCATTAAGCGCGCCGGTTAGCGGATTTTCTTTTGTGCCATTTGCTATGAGAACCTTTTTCACGCCCCCGCCAAGAGCCTCCTGCGCTGCAACAAGCTTTCTTTTCATCCCGCCGCTTGCATTTTGCACTGTGGAAGGCAGTGAGGCGGCATCAATGCGCTTCACAAGATTTGTTGGGAATGGGTCAAAATACCCATCAACGTCCGTGAGTATTGCAAGCGCATTTGCTCGCATTGCAGAAGCTATTTGTGCTGCCGCCCTGTCCCCGTGCGTATTGAGCGGCTCAAAGTTTTCAGAAAGCGCAAGAGGAGCTATTACTGGGGTGTAGCCGTTGCTTATGAGCAGGGAGAGCAAATCAGAGTTCACTGCGTCTATTTTGCCCGTGAAATCGTCGCGCACCACTTTCAGCTTGCCTGCAGTGCCGTCCGCGCCTATTTCGGAAGCATTCACTATTTTCTGCCTTGCGCAAAGAAGCGCGCCGTCAAGCCCGCTTAAGCCTATTGCGTTCACTCCCAACTTTTGAAGCTCTGCTACAAGAGTTTTGTTTATCTTCCCAGCCAAGGTCATCTGCATGAGCTCAAGCTGCTGCGCAGTGGAATAGCGCCATTTCATGCCGCTTTCGTTTGTGAGGTATTTTGTCTCCACCCCCGTCTTTTTTGCAAGCTCGGTGCTTTCTGCAGCGCCTCCGTGGCAGAGTATCGCCTTGTTTTGCTTTGCATATGCGGCAAAGTCGGCAATTAAATTCGCCCTGTTTGCAAAAATGCTGCCCCCTATTTTTACAACTAGCATTTGACCGCCTTAGTAGGGATGCAGGCCCGGCTGCCACAGCCCTGTTTTCTCATCCAAGCCGAACATGAGGTTCATGCACTGGGTTGCCTGCCCCCCGGAGCCCTTTATGAGGTTGTCTATTGCGCCCATGAGCACTATGCGGTTTGCGTGCTCGTCTATTTCCCATCCTATGTCCGCAAAATTCGTGCCGGCAACCATTTTTGGCTCAGGGTATCGGTAAAGGGTTTCCTTGTCCTTTATTATGCGGACAAAGGGAGAATTGCCGTATGCGCCGCGGTATAGCTTCCACATGTCAACGTCTTTTACCGGGCGATTAAGAAATGCGTGCACTGTGGTGAATATTCCCCTTACCATTTCCACGCCGTGGGGGGAAAAGGAAACCTTTACTTGGGTGCCTGCCGCCTCGGAAAGCTCCTGCTCCATTTCAGCAATGTGGCGGTGCCCGCTTGGCTTGTATGCGCGCACAACCCCTTGGCGCTCCGGGTGGTGCGTTGAAATGTCAAAGCTTGCGCCTGCTGCCGCAGAGCCTATTTTGCTGTCTATTACAATGTGCGAGAGGTCTATCAGCCCTGCCTTTACTATTGGGTAGAGGGGCAAAATTGTGCTTGTGGGCAGGCAGCCGGGGCATGCGACAAGGCGCGCGCTGCGTATTTGCTCGCGGTGTATTTCAGGCAAGCCATACACTGCCTCCTTGAGAAGCTGTGGGTGGCGGTGCGCACAGTAGTAATGCTCATACGTTTTCTGGTCGTGTATGCGAAAGTCCGCCGAGAGGTCTATTATTTTCAGGTGCGGGTAGTTCTTCATGTAGTCCGCAACATAATCCTGCGCTTTCTCGTGCGGCACGCACAGGAAAACAACGTCGTTTTCCTGCGGCTTTATTTCCGTTACGGATACGAATGTTGCCTGCGTGAAGCCGCGCAGGTTGGGATTGAGCTTTGTAACTGGCACTCCTGCGAAACGCTCGGATGTGAGGCATTTTAGCTCAACGCCTTCGTGCATGAGAAGTATCCTCATGAGGTCCCCGCCCGTATAGCCTGATGCGCCGATTATTGATGCGCGTATTTTTTGAGCCATGCAATCCACCTATATTTTTGCCTGCTGCTTCAGGTATGCTATCATTTTTGCAGGTATGTTAACGCCGGTTGGCGCAATGGAATTGCGGAATTCGGTCGTATGGTTTATCTCGTGCACCACAAGCCCGTTCTTTGATTCCATCACATCCACGCCGTATATGCCCTTGTCGGTTATTGAGGCTGCCTTGAGCACTATTTCGCGCAGTTCGGAGGTGATTGGGCAATTTTCCGCCTTGCCTCCCCTTCCGGTGTTTGTGAGCCAGCCGGATTTTTCCGTTGAGATGCGGTAGATTGCGCAAATAACCTCGTCCCCAACAACGAATGCGCGGATGTCGCGCCCGGGCTTTTCAATGTGCTCCTGAAGGTAGTATATCTGCTGCCATGCCGAGCCCATTACCTCGCGGGATTCTATCACTGCCTCTGCTGCATCGCGGTCGTTGAGCTTGTTCACCATGCGCGCCCATGAGCCAACAGTTGGCTTTATCACGCAGGGGTAGCCGAGCTTTTCAACCGCCTTCATTGCGCTTTCAGGGGTGAACGCAACGTACGTGCGAGGGGTTGGAACGCCCGCCTTTGCAAGAAGCGCGGAGGCGTATGCCTTGTCCCCGCAGGAATGCTGCGCTGCAAGGGAGTTTACAACGCGCGAGCCTGCATTCTCATAGTACATTGTGGTGTAGAGCGTGCGCGTAAAGGAGCTTGAGCGCTGCAAAATTGCGTCGGGCGCATCTTTTTGCGCCTGCGTAATTGGCAAAAGAGCTTCGCTGTCGCTGATGCGCTCAAGCTTCATCCCCTGTTTTGCAGCTTCCTCCAAAAGGAGCTTGTTCTCGGGGGTTATTATTGTGTATATTAAGCCAAAGGACAAGTTATTCGCCCCAGTCCTCCTGCACTTGCGGGGCTTTTTGAAGCTGCGGCTGGCTCAATGAGCGCACCTCAAGCTTGCTTCCGCAGTCAGGGCAGGAGATTATTTCGCCTACTTCCGTGCCGTCTTTTATTGCAATGTTTCCCGCGCATTCTGGGCATTCTGCCATTGTATCAACTCCACTAGCGTGTTGGCATAAATGCGGCGCATATATTAAATAATACTAATGTTAATATGTTAACAAAAAATAGTGTGGATGTTAAGAATACATTTATCAAGGGGAAAGGAAAAAGATGCACATGGGAAAAAGGGTCAAAAAAAAGAAGGCTGTCGGCATGGAAAACGAGCTTGCAAAGATTACCGAGAGGCTTATCAAAAACAACAAGGAACTGATAAAGTACCTTGCAAACCGCTAGTGGGGTTATGGAAAGCGCAGCGGTTTCAAAAGAGGCGCTGGAGCTTGCAAACGAGCTTGCGGCAAGCATTGCAAGGAGCAAGGAAGGGCTGTTTCTCCCCACCCAGAAAAGCATTGTGCTTTTGCACAGGCGCATGATGAATTATTCAAGCACGCTTACGGATATTGGAATAGATTATGGGATGCGCTACGACGGCGTGCTCTCAATGCTTGAAAGCAGGCTGCGCGACAAAAGTTACATTAAAGCACCCCTTGAAAACGCGCTTTTCGTGTCGGTTGAGCTGTTTTTCAAGATACTTTCAGAACACCCCTTTAACAACGGCAACAAGCGCGCAGCGTGGTTCACCGCGTTTACTTTCCTTACGCTCAACATTGAAAATTACGTTAACAGGGCGGGGAAAAAGGGATATTTGTGCATTGCAATGGGAGAGGAGTATCCAAAGGAAAAGCAGCTGCAGGAGGCGGCGCGCCTTGAAATGCTTGCGGAGTGGCACGGAGGGAAGCGGGAAAAGGAAAGAAAGGAGTTTTTGGAGGCAAGCGGCATAAAAGTGAGAAGCGGGATAAAAGAGGAGCACATACGCCAGTATTTGAGAAGGCTGCTTTTGTCAATGGTGAGGGAGGAAAGTTAGCATATTGCGCGCGTCAGGTTCTTTTTTATCTCCTGCACCATTTCAGACGTGCTTGCAGAGCCGCCAATGTCCCGTGTTTTTACGTTGCTTTTGCAAGCCTGCACTATTGCATCCTCAAGGTGCGCTGCCTCTGCCTCAAATCCCAAGTGCGCAAGCATCATTGCGCTTGCGCGAAGCATTCCGGTTGGGTTTGCAATGTTTTTGCCCGCATATTTTGGGGCAGAGCCGTGTACCGGCTCAAAAAGCGAATATTTTTCGCCTATGTTTGCGGAAGGCGCGACACCAAGCCCGCCAATGAGAGCGGAAGCCTCATCCGAGAGTATGTCCCCGAAGAGGTTTGTGGTTGCTAACACTTGGAAGTCTTGGGGAGATTTTACAAACCTCATTGCAACTGAATCAACAAGCGCATCGTCGCAGGAGATTGCGGGGGAATATGCGCTTGCAACCTCTTTTCCAGCCTCAAGAAAAAGCCCGTCTGTTTTCCTTAAGACATTTGCCTTGTGCACGAGCGTTACATTGGAGAATTTTTCCTTTTTTGCGTATTCAAACGCAAAGCGCACGATGCGCGCGCTGCCCTTCCTTGTTATTATGCGCGTTGCGGTGGCGCGGTTTTCATCCGCTTCCTCTATTCCACAATACATGCCTTCGGTATTTTCGCGCACTATTGCGAAGCGAAGCGGCGGGTAGTTGGATGGGACGTTGGGAAGGGAAACAAATGGGCGCAGGTTCGCGTATAAGTCCAGTTCTTTCCTCAGCGTTACTATCGCGCTCTTGTAGTTGGGGATATTTGGAGGGGTCGTAACCGCGCAAAATAGGGTTGCATCGCACTCTTTTGCGCGCTGCACTGTTTCTTCCGGAAGCGAAGTGCCGCATTTTTGGAATGTTGCATATCCTGCCTCGCCCTCTACCCATTGCACGTCTGTGAGCACATCCACTATGCTTTTCGCATGCGCCATAAGCTCCGGGCCTATTCCATCACCGTTTATGAATAATATTTTCTTTGCCATAATCAATCCCGTTCTCCGTCCCGCTCATGCGCATATTTTCTTTTTCATAATTACGGTTTTTCCAGTTCCTCTATTTTGTGCGTTTGCAAAAACGAGAGTATGCCGCCGGCATCGCGCAGCTTTTTCATCATGGGCGGCACCGATATTTCCGTTGAGATTTTTTTTGTTGCGTTTCGTATTCGCGCATTTGCAAGCTCAATGGAGTCCCCGTCTTCGGTTTGGTCAATGAAGCCCGAAGGCGCGACAAGCAGGAGCAACCCGTTGTTTATTGCATTTCGGTAAAATATGCGCGCATAGGACTTTGCTATCACCGCGCTTATGCCATTTGCAAGAAGCGCATAAATGGCGGTTTCGCGCGAGGAGCCGCACCCGAAGTTGCGTCCTGCAACTATGAAATCCCCTTTTTTCACTTCCTGCGCGTATTGCGGCCGGTGCTCTATGAAGGCTATCCTGCCAAGCTCTGCGCGGTCAATTGTCATGTTGTGCCTGCCCGGCGTGATAAGGTCGGTGTTTATTGCGTCTGCAAATTTCCAAACTCTTCCCATAAAATCACTTCTGCTTGTTCAGGTATTTCCTTGGGTCTGCTATTTTCCCCTCAAGTGCGCTTGCTGCCGCGGTTGCAGGGGAGGCAAGGTATATTTTTGCCTTTGGGGAGCCCATCCTGCCCGTGAAATTTCTGTTGCTCGTGCTCACGCACACATCGTTGTCGTCAAGCACGCCCATGTGCCGCCCTAAGCAGGCGCCGCACCCGGGAGGTGCGATTACTGCCCCCATGCGCGAAAATTCCATCAGGTAGCCGCGCTCAAGGGCAAGCTCATACACCTGCCTGCTTGCGGGCGTTATTATGAATTTGAGCCCGGGGGAAATTTTCCTGCCCTTCATTATCCCATATGCGACCTCAAGGTCCTCTATGCGGCAATTCGTGCATGAGCCAAGGAATACCTGCGTAATCGGGGTGCCCTCTATTTCACCCACGGAAACGTCCTTGTCTATGTCAGGGGGGCAGGCGAGGGTGGGCTCTATTTTTGAAATGTCAAATTCGTGCGTGGCTGCAAGGGGCGCGTCCCTGTCAGAGGAAATTGTCTTGAAGGGCCTGTGGCGGTTTTGCATCTTAAGGTATTCTGCCGTGCGCGCATCCGCTGGCACAATGCCGGTTTTTGCGCCTATTTCCGCGCACATGTTGCAAAGCGTGAGGCGCGAGGGCACGTCAAAATCTTTTATTGCGCTTCCCCCAAACTCAACTACCTTGTAGTTTGCGCCCTCTGAGGAAAGCTTTTTTGCGATTGTGAGTATTACGTCCTTGGGATATGTCCCTGCCGGAAGTTTTCCCTCAAGGTTTATTTTTATTGTTTCGGGAACGCGCACCCATGCCTTTCCCGTTGCCATTGCAACCGCCGCGTCCGTTGAGCCAAAGCCTACGCACAGCGCGCCCATGCCCCCGCCCGTTGGGGTGTGGCTGTCAGCGCCAAGAAGAAAGGTGTTGGGATAGGTGAAGCGCTCAGCCATCACCTGATGGCACACGCCATCCGTGTAAATATTTATGCCCTGCTCCTGCGCAAACTCCCGTATTTTTGTGTGCAAAAGGGATGCCTGCACATTTGGGGAGGGGTATGCGTGGTCAAAGAAGAGGAATATTTTTTTGGGGTCAAAAATCTTTTCTGCAATGCTGTAAAAGGGATTTATCGCCCATGCGCATGTGGTGTCGTGCGCAAGCACATAGTCCACGTTAACGACCGCAAGCTCGCCTATTGAAAGGCTTCTGCCCGCCTTATGGGAAAATATTTTCTGCACTAATGTTTCTCCTGCCATTGTTGCACCTATTTTGCGCAAGGCTTCTGCGCACTTGTTCCTGCTGCGCTTCTTGCATTTATTTTGAATGGGATTCCAGCACAAGGTAAGTTGTTTCGCTGCGCACGCCCCTGCACGCGCGCACTGCCTCCACTACGGAGTTCAGCTGCGCAACAGAAGGGGAGCTTGCAAGCACGAGCAAATCAAGTGAGCCGGTAAGCTCCCATACTTTTTGCACGCCCCCTATTTTGAGAAGCTGCTGCACGGTTTCTATTGTCTTTACCTTTTCATCGCTTGTTGCGCCTATAAAGACGCTTATTGCATTTTCCATTTTGCCACCCGCTTGCATGCGCCCGCTTGCATGCTATAGTTCAAACTCAAATATGTCGCCTTCCTTTTCCTTCAGGCGCGCAACTGCGCGTGCTATCTGCTGCTCGCTTAGCCCCAAGTGAAGCTCGTTTGAAAGGTAATGCAGCACGTTTTTGCCTGAGTATTCGCCTATCACAAGGCGGCGCTTCCTTCCTACTGATTCCGGGGAAAATGCCTCATATGCCTTGCCCCCTGAGCGCAGCACTGCGCCCAAATGCGTGCCTCCCTTGTGGCGGAAGACGTTTTCGCCAACCACAGGGGAAAAGGCATCGTTGTGCAGGCCCGTGAAATCAGAAAACATCTTTGAAAGCGCGGGAAGCGTTTCTATTTTAAGCTCGCTGCGCTGCCCGTAGAGCGCCTGCAATGCAAGGGCGACTTCCGCGAGCTTTGGCCCCCCTGCGCGCTCCCCGGCGCCGTTTATGCATGCGTGGATGCACGTTGCGCCCGCCTCAACCCCGGCAAGGGCGTTTGCAAGCGCAAGCCCGAGGTCGTTGTGGCAGTGCACATCAAGCTGCGCATTTGGAACTGCATCATGCACAAGCTGCACAAGGGAAAACATGCTGGAAGGCGTCATTGCGCCCACGGTGTCGGTGATGCTTATGCGGTCCGCGCCTGCCTCGTGCGCAATTTTCACCATTTCAACAAGGTATGCTGCGTTGCTGCGCGAGGCGTCTTCGCACGTGAAGCGCAGCTTAAGCCCGTGCGCCTTTGCGTATTCTATTGCCTCCACGGCGCGCCCTTTTGCGGCATCGCGGCTCATGTGCAGCTTGTGCTCCAAATGCACGTCGGAAGTGGAAAGGTAGAGCGCAACCCATTCTGGTGAAAAAGACAGCAGCGAATCTATGTCTGCTTTTGTTGCGCGCCCGTGCAATATGGGATTGGCTTTTGCGCCCATTTGCATTATGCCTTTTGTTACCTGCATTGAGCGCTCGCTCACTATAGGAGAGACCTCTATGAAATCCACGCCGAAAGCATCAAGCCCGTGCGCGATTTCCATTGCCTGCTGTACTGAAAAGCGCACGTTCGGGGCCTGCTCGCCCTCGCGCAAAGTGGAATCAAGTACAAGTATGCGCTCCATGTGCCATCCTCTTTTTTCAATCATCCCAGAGTTCCTCAAGCGAGGAAATAAGAGGGAATTTTTTTGCCATCCAAACCACCAGCATGCACAGTAAGTTGTGCAGGGTTTTGTTGCATTGTTTGCGGATATATAACTAGTGTGTAAGTAAAAACACAAAAGAGGAAGTTAAGTTTATATATTAACAATGTGTTATTTGTGCATGGCTTCAATCGCAAGCATTGTGGAAAGATTGGTGAGGGAAAAGCCCTCCCTTGAGTATTCGCTCAAAATTGGAGTGATAAGCTACATGCGCCTTGCGCGCTATTTGCATCCGGAGGTTGAGCGCGAGATTGGCAGGGAGGCTGCTGTGCCTGCGATACTTATGGCTCTGCAGAGGATGGGAAGCGCGCATGTGAAGCACGAAGGGGAGCACGCATACCGAATAAAGAACATTTCAACGCGCGGGGGAATGGCGGACATAAGCATTGCAAAAAGCGCGCGCGTAAAGGAGATAGTTGGCAAGGTGCAGGAAGTAATGGAAGCCGAGAGAGGGGAAAGCGCGAATTTTGTGCATGGGAACAACGAGCTTACCATGATATTCAGCTCTTCCAAATTCAGGGAGGTTAAAGGAATCCTTAAGGGGGAAAAAATACGCGAGGAAATAGATGGGCTGTCCCAGCTTTCAATATTATTTGACGAGAAAATGGCTGACACGCCCGGGCTCATTGCGCTTATTTTAAAAGAGCTTGCGTGGCGAGAAATAAACGTTGTGGAGGTTGTTTCCACATATACTGAGCTTGGCATAATTGTGCGCGAGGACGACATAGTGGATGCGTATAAGGCGGTGCGCGAGCTTTTCAGGGAAAAGAAATAGGAAAATGCAAACTTTTCATGGGAAGGGAATAACGCCAAACGCCGAAGTTTTTTACTCAGTATTAAAATATTTGCCACTCAATTGCGTTATGGGTGGGTGGAATGGGCAATAGCGCAGCTAGCATTAGTGAACCATTTGTTGAAGGGCCTATTTTGAGAACGCACGCAAATACTGCGAGCATGGGGAGGCGCATGCTGGAACTTTACCAAGAGGCGGGCGCTCCCGAAGCTGAGGTGCTTGCTGCTGATTTGAAAGCGCAGGAAGCCAGAAACAGGCTCATTTACTCAACTGAATTGGGGCCGGAAAACATTATGCCGTATGGAACTTTCCTCTCCACCTTGGGAAGCAATGTTGGGCCGCACATGCTTTCGCAGACTGTGAACTATGGTGCGGGCTTTTTTGAGGGAATGAAAATAATACGGGGAGAAAACGGGAAATTTTATTTTGTGCATCCGGACGACAATTTTGACAGGATTGCGATGGGAGCGCGTAAGCTTGGGTATAATTTCAATTATTCAAATGAAAAGCTTGTTTATGTTAGCGCAATGCTCGCGCTCATGAACGGGTTTGAAAAAAGCTGGCCTCTTGTGAATGGAAAGGAGGCTACAATATTGTATGTGCGCCCGCTCATCACAAAGCCATGGGGCACTGGAATAGGGGTTGGAGGTTCGCACGCTGCGCAGCTTAGCATCATAGTGGACCCGATGGGGCTGTATTTTGACAATGCGGAGCTTGGGGTGGATGTTTTCTTTTACTCAACAGGGGTGAAACAGTCTTTTGCAAGCAGCGAGCATTTCTCATTTAAGGCAAATTCAAATTATGAGTGGGCAGGCCAGCTTAGGATAATGGCGCAGAGCCTGCCAATTAAAACGTCCGAAACAGTTGCAATGAACGATGGGCGCCTTAAGGAAGGCTCAAGCGACACGGTTGCCATCATAAAAGGCAATTGCGTGATATGCCCGCCGCTTTCAACCGGAAGGCTGAACGGAATTACAATGAGGTTCGTGGAAAGCATAGCCGGTGAGCTTGGGTTTTCCGTAATATATGCGGACTTGGGCGCAAAAGAAGTGCTTGAAGCGGACGGGATAATGCTGCTTGGCAATGCGGTTAATTTGCTAGGGGTGAACAGGGCAATTTTTAGAGCGCAGGATTTGAAAGGAATACAGGGGTTGCCTGAGCCTGAGAAAGAGGATACAATACCGATGAAAGATATAGGAGATGAAGTGCAAAAGGATACGCAGGTGTTGACATACAGGTTCAAGACAACCGAAAATCCCGTATTCAAGAAAATACAACGGGCTTTTGCAGATGCATGGGAAAAAGATGCATTTGGAAAACTGTCAGTGTGCATACAAGACGATATTTTTGTGCCAGATGCTGGCAGAATACTTGAAGAACTGGGGCATCAGGTAAGGGAGACTGCTTCCAGAAGCGAAAGCCCCATAGTGGAGGTGTCAATTCCCAATCTTTTAAGAGAGGATGCGCGCCTCACATTGGAAAATGCGCTTTTCCCAGTTCCACGGATAAGGAGGGTTGACACTTTTTGGTCAAGGGTGCTTAGTGGGCTACGGCCTAGGCACCAGCCGCTTTTAACAAGGTAAAAAGAAAAGCCCCACGAGAGTTGAACTCGCGATCGGCAAGTGCGCAACTTCGGCTAGTCCAAAACAAGTTGCCCGACGGCCTCTTTTAGTTCCTCGCTTATTTTCTGGAAGGTTGGGGGATGGCGCAGCTGGTTGCCCACCTGCGCTTGGTAGTAGGCTTGCGCCTGCGCGAGCTTTTCAATGTCAAAGAACTGCTCCTTCCCTTCAAATTTTATTTTCTTGTATGCAATTTTCTTTGCAAAGATTGTCGCCACTTTGTTTCGGTCAAGTTTCTTTGTTTGTGTAAGGAGATGCCAAAGGTCATAATAGTCCCTCACACGGGTTCTTTGCAACAGGCTGCGCAGCTTCTCTGCTGTTATCTCTTCGAGAGTATAAGCAAGAACTGAAAAGGATTTTTGGTAGTATGCATTGAAGATTTTGCTTTCTGCTGGTGCATCCACGATTATCTCGCTTGGGCTCAGGTCAAGGGCAATTGTGTTTTTGTTGCCCTTAAGGCCAACGAACTGCACTTTTATATCTGTGAAATGGCTCTTGCTGTTGAACTCCTTTATCCGAAGATTCGCATTGTATTCCTTTTTCAGGTATGCGAGCGCATCCTCAAAGAGCGATTTTATCTCATCAGACCCAAACTCGCGCTTGAGCGTGAAATCCAAGTCCTCGGAGTATCGGTAAGTGGAAAAATACACCTTGCGGAGTGCGGTGCCGCCCTTGAAAACAAGGCTGTCGTGGAGTATTTGCGTGCTTGAGATGGAATCAAGCAGCAGAGTAAGGAAATAATCCTTCTCAACTATTGTCCAGCCTATCCCATCTGTTTTGGATATTACGGCAAGGATGTTTGGGGATATCATAGTTCCATCCTGAGTTCCTCTTTTGGGATATTTTCTATCACGCGCCATTTCCTGTTTTGCCTGCCTGTTTTTGGGCCTGATGGGTCAAGCAGGCAGTAGCCGCCTCCAACCAATCTCAGAAGACGCTCAATTATGCTTGTTTTTATCATAAGGTCTTCAAGCAGGCAGCCAAGGCGCTTTATGACAGCCATGTCGTCCATATCGCAGGCGTATTTATACAGTTTTTCATAGTCAAGTTCTTTCCGAAATGCCTTTGCAACTTCTGTCAATCCGCCGCTGTATTGCGGCATATACAGGCAGTCTATCACTGTCTTTTCCCTGTCTGAAATGTTGAATTTTAAATCTCCTATCCATTCCTCGGTAAATCCGAAAAAACGCGCTTTTGGAAGCCTCACAAAGCGGTAAACCTCTGAGGCAAAAGCAAGCTTGCGCTTGGCTTTGGTGGTTGAGATATATGTAGTTCTGCCGACCTGCTCTGTTATCCCATAATAGTTCAGTGCAGATGCGAAGCCCACATAGTAGGGGCTGATTAGTTTTCTTGCTATAATGTATGGGTGTGTCCCGTAGTTTGCGCTTGAACCTGACTCCAGAGGAAGCATGAGATATTTGCCGCGCTCAACCTGCCCTATCCATTTGTTTTTCCTTAGGTCAAACAACAGCTTTCTTAATTTGGGGCCTTTTGCGCCAAGGGCTTCTTCCGCATCTTTTATTGTGAATATCTCGGAGCGTTTCTCCGCGCTTATTGTGGAAAGCAGCCTTGCTCCAAGAGCGCCCAATCCCTTTCTTGTGCGTGATAGTTTCAAGCTCATATGATTACCTTTAAAGTAATTATAAGCAATTAAATATATAAATCTTTATAGTTACTTAACAGGTAATTTTCTCAATTCTCAAAAATTAGGACATCTTGAAGAGAACAAGAAGCCCCCGATGGGAATTGAACCCACGGCCTCCTGTTTACGAGACAGGCGCTCTACCTCTGAGCTACAGGGGCGTAAATAGGCACTTATTTAGGCTGCGCCATTTTAAAAAATATGGGGAGCAGATGTTATCATGGGAGTGAAATCCATTTCAGCTGCAGAGTATGTGCGCAGGAAAGAAGAGTTTGTGCTAATTGACGTGAGAACGGGCGAGGAATGGAAAGAGGGGCATGAAGAGCAAGCAATGCACATTGAGCTTGCAAGCATTGGGGAGAGGATGGGAAAGATTCCAAAAAAGCCCCTTGCGCTGATATGCCATAGCGGCGCAAGAAGCGCGTATGCGTGCATGCTTCTTTCTGGGGCAGGCTTTGATGCGTGCAACATAGAGGGCGGCATGAACGCGCTTTTGAGGGAAAAAAACAGGAGATGAGCAAATGGGAATGAGCAAAAAGGATTTGACACGAAAAAGGGCGAACATAAAGGCAAGGATAGATGAGCTTGAGCCCCTTGTAAGAAGGGACCCGCTGAAAAAGCACGCGCAGCTGCACGTGGAGCTTGAAAAGCTGAAAAAAGAGCTTCTTGAGAATTGAGTTTTTAGGAAAATTAAAGAAAAAAGCGCCGAGGAGGAGATTTGTTCGCTGGTTTCTGCCCTCTCTCCAGCATTGAAAAGGGGGTGAAACCTTGGGGGGATTTTGGAACTGCTTGTGTTCCCCCTAGGTTTGAACTCCTACTCCACGGAAGTGGAACCAGATATCTTGGTTGCCCGCCGCAGCGGGTGGGATTTCGAGTCTGGCGCGTTAGCCGGATTCCGCCACCTCGGCATTGGAGTTTATATTTGACAAGAAATAAAAAGCAGGGGGGAGGGTCAGGATTAAACCTAAAACTGGGGACGCGGGTGTTCGCCGAAGCGAACACTGCGCGCCTTTTTCCGAAGGAAAAAGTGCGGGGGGGGTCCCCCTCCGCGGTTTAGGTATTTCGAGTCTGGCGCGTTAGCCGGATTCCGCCACCTCGGCAGGGGGATATGAGAGTTATTATTTAAGAATGTTAATGCACAAAGTATGTTATGAAGCCAGTTATAGTGCTCAATTTGAAGGCTTACAGGGAATCAACCGGGGATGCTGCCTTGAGGCTGTGCGAAATAGCAAGCGAGGTGTCCCTTGTGAGCGGCGTAAGGATAATAGTTGCGCCGCAGGCGGTGGATTTACGCGCATGCGCAAGGGTGTGCGAAGTGTTTGCACAGCACTCTGATGCCATGGATGCCGGCGCGTTCACAGGCTCAATTACCCCAAACGCGCTCAAGGATGCAAACGCGCTCGGAAGCCTTCTTAACCATTCTGAAAAGAGGATGCCTCACGAAACAATAGGAAAAACAGTTGCGGCTCTGCGCGAGGCGGGCCTGCAATCCCTTGTGTGCAGCAAGGATGACGAGGAGAGCGCACAGGTGGCTGCATTTGCACCTGATTTTATTGCTGTTGAGCCGCCGGAGCTTATCGGAAGCGGCATTTCTGTTTCAAATGCAAAGCCGCAAGTTGTGATAAAGAGCGTGGAGGCTGTGCAAAGGGTTGCAAAAGTGCCTGTTCTTTGCGGCGCTGGAATTTCAAATGCAGAGGATGTGAAAAAGGCAATAGGTCTTGGGGCTAATGGGGTGCTGCTTGCGTCTGCATACGTTAAATCAGAAGACCCGAAAAAACTGCTTGCCGAAATGGCAGGCGCAATGGGATGAGAATATGGGATTTTTTAACAGGACTGATCTAATGGTTGAGAAGACCGGAGCAGGCATGGTGAGGGGTGGGATCGTGGAAGCCATGCTCAATAGCGACATGGAAGCGGCAAAAAAGCGGGTTGAAGAGGCAACTACGGAGCAGTTAGTTGAGCTTAGGAGCGACCCTAACATAATGAAAACTGTCAGGGAACAACTTTTGATGCGCATAGAAGGAAAAGACTTAAGTGATAAGGCGCAGATGGTAACTGATAGCCAGCTGGCCGAGCTTATGGGAGATAAGCCTGACCTGCGCACGCCTGCCATAACGGAAATGCTAAAAAGGGCTGAGGCTGGGAATGAAGATACAATTGAGATGTTTAAAACAGCGGTTGATGGGATGGTGCGCAACAAAAGCACAGTAGTTTATGAAATACTGGAAATGGCGGTTGATGCCAACGCCCAAATATGCGGGAGAATCGTTGTGAGGCGGCTTGGAGGAAAAACTGAAATGGATAAGTTAGGGGATGCGTTGCGCACGAAGGGACATGAACACTGGGGGGATGTTGTCAAAAGTGCCGCGGAAAGATTTGGAAAGGGAAAAACCAGTACCGGTACCTTGCGACACTTTTTTAGAGAGCCGCCAAACACAGCCGGGGTAAATGTGGCTTCGGGCGCACAGTTGAACGACAAAGTGCAGTGCGTTTAGCTATCCTTATTTTCTATTTCTTTTTTAAGAAGCGAAATGAAATCCTGCACTAAAACGCCTTCCTTTATTGTATTGTCGCGCTTGCGCACTGCGAGCTTTCCGCTTTCTTTTTCCTTTTGCCCGATAACAAGCATGTAGGGGGTTTTTGCAAGCTGCGCATTGCGTATTTTTGCGCCTATTGTGTCCTGCTTTGCGTTCACCTCAACGCGCAGGCCCGCATCGCGGAATTGTTGTGCAAGCGAGTGTGCAAAATCGTTGTGGGAATCTGCGATTGGAAGCACTGCGACTTGCATTGGCGAAAGCCACAGCGGGAAAGCGCCGCCATAGTGCTCAGTGAGGACACCTATGAAGCGCTCAAGCGAGCCGAATATTGCGCGGTGTATCATTACGCAGTTGTGCTGCTTTCCGTCAGCGCCTTCATAAGTAACGTCAAAGCGCTGGGGCAGCTGGTAGTCAAGCTGTATTGTTGCAAGCTGCCAGTCCCGCCCTATCGCGTCTTTCACGTCAAAGTCTATTTTGGGGCCGTAGAAGGCGCCCTCCCCTTCCTTTATTATGTAGGGCATGCCGTGTTTTTTCAGCGAGCCTTCAAGGGAGGCTTCTGCATTGTCCCACATCTCTTTTTCCCCAAGGAACTTCTCAGGGCGGGTGGAGAGCTTTGCCTTGAACTCAAAGTGGAAAGTATCCTTGAAAACAAAGCGCACAAAATCAAGCAGCGCCGCAACCTCGCTTTCTATCTGCTCGTGCGTGCAGAAAATGTGCGCGTCGTCCTGCTCAAACTTGCGCACGCGCGTGAGGCCCCCAAGCACGCCTTTTAGCTCATTGCGGTGCAACGGGCAGAAGTCCGCAATGCGTATTGGAAGGTCGCGGTAGCTGTGCGCGCTGCCCTTGTATATGAGGATGTGGGAGGGGCAGTTCATGGGCTTAAATGAAAACTCCTCCTTATCCACCTCAAGCAGGAACATGTTCTCTCGGTAGTGCGACCAGTGGCCTGACTGTTCCCAGAGCGCCTTGTTGAAAAGCTGCGGGGTTATCACTTCGCTGTAGCCGCGCTTTACGTATTGTGCGCGCATGTATGCAAGAAGCTCGTTGTATATTATTGTGCCGTTGGGCAGGAAAAAAGCGCTGCCGGGGGACCACTCGTGGAACATGAAAAGTGAAAGCTGCGTGCCGAGCTTGCGGTGGTCCCGCATTTGCGCCTGCGCAAGAACGTGCATGTGCGCATCAAGCTCCTTTTTGGAGGGGAAGGAAATTCCGTATATCCTCTGCAATGACTCTTTGGAAGAATCCGCCCGCCAATAGGAGCTGGAAACCTTTGTGAGCGCAAAGCCCTTTATCATGCCGGTTGAGGGAACGTGCGGCCCGCGGCAGAGGTCAAAGAATTTGCCGCCGTTGTAGTAAACAGTTGCGCTTTCCCCGGGCAGTTCTTCTATGAGCTCCTGCTTGAATTTGTTGTGATGATAAAGTGCAAGCGCATCCTTTTTGGGAAGCTCTTTTCTTTCAAAGGGCTGGTTTTCGGAAATTATACTGTGCGCCTGCTCCTCTATTTTTTTGAGGTCTTCGGGCGTAAAGGGGGGGCAGTTGCCAAAATCGTAGTAAAAGCCCTCCTCCACCACGGGCCCTATTGTGGGAAGCGCGCTTGGAAAGAGCGCAAGCACCGCCTGCGCAAGCACGTGCGCGCTTGAGTGGCGGAATATTTCAAGCCCATCTTTTGAAGAAAATTTCAGGCCGGAAAAAGTGCAGTCTTTTGTGAGCTTTGTTGAGAGGTCGCACTGAGAGCCGTCTATAAGAACGCCCACGCACTCGCGCGCAAGGGATGAGGAGATTTTGGAGAGCACCTCAAACGCGCTGCTGCCTTTTTCAACCAAAAGCTTTTTTCCATCAGGCAGCGTAAGGGATATTTCCATATGGGTAAATCTCTTGGAAAATTAATAAAACCTGCCTTTAAACAAGCTGCCCTATGAAGCCGCCTATGAGTGCCTTAAAGACTACGAACATTGCGCCCGAAGCAAGGGAAAGGGGTATTGCGTATTTGAGCCCGAAAAGCATTTTTCCCTCGCTTATCACCCCTATTAGCACGGAAACAAGCACGGATGTTCCTATTATTATCACTATTGACATCTGGGTGATGAAGCCCACGTCTATGCTCAGTTTGGGGACTATGAAGCTGGTTACATTCTTCAGGTCGTCGGTGGAGAGGTTTGCCTGTATCTTTGCAAAGGTGCCAAGGAACTCAGTTGAAATCGCAAGAAGCAGCGGCAGCCCCATCACAAGTATGAACACAAGAAAAATGGAATAGGTTTTCGTTGTGAGCACTATTTCGCGGCGCAGCTCCTCTATTTCGCGTATTTCCCCTGCGCTTGTCTCAAGCAGCTGCGCAAGCTTGCCGCCGCTTCGCAGCCCGTTCTCAAAAAAGGATATTGTGCGCTGCAAAACAGGGCTGTCTATGCGCCGTGAAAGCTGCCCGAGCGCGTCCACAAAGGACTCGCTGCCCATTGCACGCGCGGAGATGATGCGTATTTCCTTTTCAAGGGGCCCAAATTCCGGGCGGGCGGATGCCTGAAAAGCGGAAAAGGGCGTAAGCCCTGCGCGAAGGTTTGCCGCAACCATGAGCAAAAAGTCAGGAAGCACGTCCTCCACCCTTTTTGCGCGGTCGTGTATTATGTAATAGAGATGCAGGTACATTATGAATGCGCTTGCAAAAAACATGGTTACGGCAAGCCCTATTGAAAGCGAGAACATCAGTATGAGCGAGGAGGAGGCCATTGCCTGGTCAAAGGAGCCGAAAACGCCCGCAAAGCGCAGCACGCTTAAGGGAACCAAAAAGCCGATGCCTGCCATGAGGAGCGCAATAAGCACCCTTGAGCCCACCCATATTTCACTCGATGTATCAATGCCCGCGTAAAAAAGCAGCTTTGAGATGCGGTCCGCCTGCTGGCGCACTATTGCAAACGAGAATTTCCTCTGCACTATTATGCTTGCCATTTTACATCACGTTTTCATCATGCATTTGTTCATCATGGGTTCCATCACATGTTGGGCCGCTTTGCCTTTACGTATCCGATTATTATTGACTGTAGCACAAAGGATGCAAGCACTATTGTGGCAAAAAGCTCGGGAGTTATCCCAAGTATGCCAAAAAGGGAAAAAATCACAAGCACTGTTACGCCTATTGTGGGCAGAACTGCGGATATCAGAAGGTATATGAGCACTATGAAATTAAGCTCCGCGTTGTAGCTCTTTATTACGGAAAACTGGTAGTCAACAAGCAATGCGACTATCCCGTGCAGCGTTGTTGTGAGGTTTGCGCCCGAGCGCAGCGCGGTTATGAGCTGCCAGCAGGTTTTTTTCAGGAACTTGGACTGCGTGCGAAGGGAGAGCGCCTCAAGCGCCTTTATCACGGGCATCCCGCCGCGTATGTCATCGCGCACTATGCGAAACTGCGCGCTCACCGGCCCATAATCGGATTCTGCGATATTTTTGAAGACGTTGTAAAGGGGAATGCCCGAGCTTACCTGCACGAGCATGTCGCGCGCTGCATATGTGAGGTCGCGGTCTATCCTGTCAGACACGTTTTTTGCAATAAGCTTTGGGTAGCTCAGGTGGAAAAAGAAAAAGAAAAAGAAAACCGGCAGAAAAGATGCAACCGGAAGCAAAAGCTGCAGAGAGGGTTCCATGTCGCGCATGGAAGTTGCAAAGCGCACAAAAAGCGAAAAGCCCACTGCCCATATAAGCGCGGAGAAAAACGAGGCGGTCGCAAAAGTTTCGTCAGGTATCTCAATGCTTGCATTGCGCAGGTCGTATTTTAGGTTAGGGTAGATGCCCACGAGCTTTTTCCCAAGCCCGCGAAACTGCAGCAGCAGCGGATTGTGCGGCGAGGGGGGCACAAGCACCAGTGGGACACCCACTAAATCACCTTGGAAGCAGCAAGGCTGCTTTTTGCGATTTCAAGTATTTCATCCGGCTGGCTGTAATACATGGACATTATCTTGCCAACGCTGTTTATGTCGTTTAGCTTGTTCTTTACCATCCATTTCAGTATTGCGGCGCGGTTTTTCTGGTCCGCTAGTATTTCGTCCTTTGTCATTCCCGTGTGAAGGTTAAGCTCCTTTAGGAACTTTGTGGGCTCGCCCACCTTGTCAAATGTATCGTCGCGGGGGCGCCAGCGGTATATCACATTCACGCTGAGAGCCTCGTCCTGCGCGCCGGGAAGTATTTCGCATATTTCAAGGGTGCGGCGCAGGTTCTTTCTCCTGTCCCTGTATTGCACAACAGCTAGGTGCACAGACTCTATGTCGGTGGGGGGCATGTTCATGGGCGGGGCGGTAAGCCTTCGTATCATCTGCATTGCGGTATCCGCGTGTATTGTGGAATATACGGAATGCCCGGTGTGCATTGCCTCAAAAAGCACCTCTGCTTCGCGCTGGGTCCTCATTTCCCCAAGCAGTATGCGGTCGGGCCTCATGCGCAGCGACGTAACCATCAAATCAAGCATTGTAACCTCCCCAAGCCCTTCCGCGTTTGCGTTGCGCGTGAGAAGCGGCACCCAGTTCCACTGAAATGAGGGAAGCATAAGCTCGCGGGTGTCTTCTATAGTAACAAGGCGCTGGTTGGGCGGTATGAATTGCGATAAAGCTCACTATTGTCCATGGGTTGCGCGCAAAGCGCCTTATTGTCATTGTGTTGCCGTGGGAAGAGATTGGGGCAAGCGTCGCGTTTACGCGGTCGCCGGTCTCAAGGCGGGCATCAAGTATGGGCGCAAGAACGGATATCTGCCTGCCAACCCTGCGCGCAACCTGCGAGGCGTAGTTGAAAATTGCCTCCTCGCCCGGCATGTAAATATTTGTTTTGAGCCAGCCGTATTTGCGGTGGTACACGCCTATGGGCTGCGAGCTGTTTATTATTGCGATTTCCTCAAGCTCGTTGTCCATGTTGAGCACGTCAAGTTCGCCAAGCCCGAACATTGAATGCAACATGTAGCCGGTGAGCAGCGACGTTGTTTCCACGCCCAAATTGTACTTTTCAAAATAGCCGCGTATGCTCTTTGTGAAATCGGTTTTTATTTTTGCAAGCTTCTCAACGTCCGACACGTCGCTTTGCTCCGCAGGCACAAGCCGCAGCAGGTCGTCTTTTATCTGGTCAAGGTAGATGCGCGTGGGAAGGGAAAGCTCAACCAGTGCAAGCTCGTAGTGCTTTTCCTTTTGCGTGTCGGTTATCTCAACGGTTGCCGGAACGCCGTCCGCATGAAAAGAGTAGGATGCGAGCAGCCTTCCCTTTTCGCCCCTGCCCTTTTCTTCCCTGCCTTTTTGCACATCATCCAAAGCAACCTCTTGCGGCATTGTCTTGAAGGTAAGGTAGGCTTTTTGCAGCACGTTCACTGGATAATTTATTACGAGTATCCCGCCTTTTTCAAGGTGCGTTGCAAGCAGCTCAATTGAGGATGCAGGCATGCCAAGCTCCTGCGCCAGCCGTTCCATTGTAACGGACTTGTACTTTCGCACAAGCGCTACCAGCTTGTCTATTTTTGTTTCAAGCATGTATAAGCATCCCCTCTTCCTCATATCCCCTTTTCAAGCATCTTCCCTTCCAAGCATCTTCTCTTTCAAACATCTCCCTTTTCATTTATAAATTATGTCTTGCCAGCCGTGAAATTTAGGGCTTTTTTCGTATAGTTGCCAAGCCCTTGGGAATAGTTTGCCTGCAAGTTCGGGTATGTTGCAACAAATTCGCCGCTTGAGGAATCCTGTTGCAGCGTATAATTCACCCCCCACGTGCAGGAAAATTGCTGCGAGAGCAAAAGCGAGGAAACAATGCTGTCCTCATCCGAGGTGTCTATTAGGAACTCAAAGGTTTCGTTCAGGAGGGTGTAATCAACCGCAAAGGAACGGTAAGTGCCGCTTGAAATTGTGGTGTTTTGCCGCAGGGTGCCTGTCAGGTCGGTATATTCTATTGAAACGTTTATGGTGCCGGCAGGGTCATAAGGCATCTGGGAGAAGCCTGTGCGGGTGGAGTTGCAGTAATATACGCTCAGGCGCACCGCAGAGAGGCTTGCACCTTGAGCGCGCGAGATTGTGAGATTTGCAACGTCGTGGGTTTTGTTGGAGGTTGCATCCGTATTGCTTGAGTGCGCGTAAGTTCCGGAAGGGTTGGAAAAAACATACACAGTCCCGTTCTGCTCAAAAATGCTGCTGCTTATGTTCACGATGGAGTTTGTTTTTTCATAGTATGCGCCTTGCAGGTAATCCCCGTATTGGCCCATTTGCAAAAGGTAGGAGGGGCTTTGGGGGAATTGTGAGGTGTCGTTTATCAGAATGGAGAGGTGCGTGGAATTGCGCGATGCAAAAATGCGCGTGCCGATTATTGAGGCTATGTCCTCCTCTATGTCGTCTGCCGCGTAGGAGAGGGACTCTGCGCTTTCAAGGGAAACGTAATCCGTGCGCGACTGGCGCAGGTTTTGGGAAGAGTAGGAGGCAAGGGATATTATGACGATTGACATTAGCATTACGGAAATCGTGTATGCGTACGCTTTCGTGTGTGCATGCGCTTTCGTGCATGTGCGCGCCTTTTTTGAATTTTTCATAATGCCACCGTTTTTCATGCGGGCTGGCCGTACCAGCTTGAAAGCCTTACAAGGTAAAAATCATAGGAGGTGGAGTTGTGCCGCACTATAAAGGAGCGCCATGCGACCTGATATTCCTCACCCCCAAGCTCGCAGCCTGTTTTATCAACGGAATATATTTCGTTTAGCGAGGAATTCAGAAGCTGCACCTGCATGCATATCTGCGGCGGGGTTTGCATTATGAAGTTGCGCAGCGAGGTTGAGGCAATCGGTTCATCCGGGCCCCGCGCCGCGTCTGAGAGGTAGCCGCTCTTTTCCATGAGCGCAAGCGCGTCAAGGGAAAAAGTGCGCAGCTGCACGAATTGCAGCCCCTCTACGGTGTAGCTTGTCAGCATCTTAAAAACGATAACAAAGGTGAAGAAAGTAATCATAAGGGCAAGCAGCACGTCTATTGTGAATGCAAAGCCCTTTTTTTCTTTCTTTTTGTTTTTTTCCCTGTTTTTTATTGTGCCAAACATTTTTTCACTTTCCCTGTGGTTGTGCCAAACATTTTTTCACTTTATCCTTGCATTCTCAGCTTCCTTGCATTCTCAGCTTCCTTGCATTCTCAGCTTCCTTGCATCAGGAGTATATGTTGCTCCACACTTCTGCCTGCACTATTATTGGCTCGTTATTTAATATTGCAAAGCGCTGCGCAACCTGTATGGGGTGGATGCGCGAAGAGTCCGGAGGCTTTATGCCAAACTCGTAAATGTTCGCGCCTGCAAGGTCCTGCACAAAAATGTAAAGCTCGTACCTTCCTGCGCCAAGCCTTTCCTTTGTGGAGGTGTAGTTGGTTGCGTTGAGCGCAATAAAAGCGTCCACTTTTTCCTGCTGCAGCACGTTGCTTCTCCATGCAAGGCCAAAAGAGGAGGCATCCGCTGGGTTTGCCATAGCATGCCAGTTTGAGGGCTGCCCCTGCGCAAAAACAAGGGAGTGTGCGACGCTTACCGCAAGTTTTGACATTTCAAGCTCATGGGTGTTCAGCACTGAAACTTTCTGCGCCATCTGCCATAGGTAAAATAATATGAAGAAGGCTGCAAGGAAAACCGTAAGGGAGAGCACAAGGTCTATTGTGAGCACCTGCCCCCTGCTTTTTTTGCCTTTGCTTTTTTTGCTATTGAGAATCGTTGACATAAATCCAGCCGTCCCTGTTGGTTATATTTATCCATTTGTTTATGGATACCGTGCCTGCAATTGTGCGGTTTGTTATTGCGCCTGTTGACCAGTAGCTTGTGTTGTAGGAAACCGCAATAGTCCTGCCGGAAATGTTTATGGAGAAGGAAGGCTGCCCGTAGTTGTATATGAGCAGCTGCGTGCCCTCGCCAGCCGCGTATGCGTATCCTATTGCAAGCGCAAGCTTGGAGGAAACGCGCGACGCATCCGACTGCAGCTTGAGCCTGCCTGCGGCAGAGTCCATTTCAGAGTGCACCACAAGCATTATGAGCACAATTGTGAGCACGCCTGCTATCAAAAGCAGGTATTCCACCACTGCCTGCCCCTTGGAGGATTTTGTAATTTGCAAATGAGTGTTGGGATGCATGGGGACCATCTGCCAAGGGCGCATTGGCGGTTGCGCCAATCACATTCTTAAGCCACGAATTTTAAGCTATCGGAAGCGCAAGCCGGAAGCGCAAGCCGCACCTGAAGTGCAAATGATGCAAACCGTCGGCTGCGTTCAGGCATCGGTTGCGGTCAAACGTCGGCTGCGTTCAGGCATCGGCTTTGGTCAGGCATCGGTTGCGGTCAAACGTCGGCTGCGTTCAGGCATCGGCTGGAGCCAAGCATCAGCTGCTGCGCGTTATTGTGCGCACTTCGGTCTGGTTGTAACGGCCTTCTATGTCTTTTGCATAGCCGAAGTAATCGTATGGTTTAACAACCATCGGCTGCTGCGTGTAGAATTGCCATTGGGAGAGCGCAGGGCGGTATAAGTTGGAATAATATTGCTGCAATATTTGCGGGTACGTGAGTGCGCGGCCGTATATGCGCACCTCGTCTATGTCGCCTTCAAAACTGTCTGCCTTGCCATCTGCGCCAAGGTCGCCTATGTGCAGGGCATTGTCTGAAATGCTATAGTTTATTGTCCCGTCCTTGTTTGTTGTGTCCTCGTTCACGCCATTGAGATACAGCCTTAGGTTAAGCCCGTCATAAGTGCACATTATGTGACTCCATGGCCCGTCTGGCGTGGCTGTTGTTGAACTGGCGGTGTAGTTGGAATCTTTTATTGATGCGATGCAGGAAAACAGGCCGGTTAGCGGCGAGTACTTTATGCCGTATGAGGTTTCCTGTGCACCTGCCTGCCTTCCATAGGAAAGCACATAGTTGCCGCTTGCGTTGGAGCCGCCACCAGAGGACCGGACCCATGCCCCAAAGGATATTTGTGATGGTTCAAGCGAGCCGCTTGTGCTCACATTAATGTAATCGTTAGTGCCGTCAAACAGTATTGTGCTGGCGTATTTGCCATCTGGTTTCCATGAGCAGGACGCTCCCATCCCGATGCACGTGCCATGGTTTGCGCCAAGCGAAACATCATGCGCATGCGTGCTGGCTCCGCTTTCGTTCAGCACGCCAACTAAGTCAAGGTTGAGCATGAGAACAAGCCCGCTGTCGTAAATTGAATAGTTGCTGCTGTTCCAGCCCCACGTGAAGTTTGCAATGTCCGTGCTGTTTAGCGTAATGTTAACAAATGCGGTCGTGTTTGTGGTTGTGGCGTTGTCGCCTGCGGTGGGTGGCACAAAGTATATGGGCATTTCAGCTGGCGTGGGCGCATACCAGTATGCTAGAAGCTCGCTTATGCTCCAGTCATAGTTCCTGCCGTTTGTGCGGTTGTACCATGAGGTGTTTATCTGGCCGGTTGCGCTTATGCCGTTTGCACCTTGCAGCGGCCACCAGCCAATGTTGAGGTCAGAGCTTATGTTTTGCGCCGAGTCGGAATAGAATTTTTGCACGCTGCTGCTGTTGTATGTGTATGCATTGGACACGTTGTAGAAATAGTTGTTTGCAGAGCCTGCAAGGTAAATTCCTTTTTGCGCGCTCACAGGCTCAATTGCCATGTGGAAGAAGCTGTTGGAAGTTGAGTTCAGCAGGTAAACCGTAGTGTTGTCTGTCGCATAGGCGCTAATGCCAGTGAAAGTATTGTTAGTTGAGTTTGCGAGGTGCAATGCTGCGCTGCGGTTGGAGTTTGCAATATCGCTGGAGAGGGTATTGTTGCTGCTTCCGAGTACGAATATGCCGTATGAAGAATCGGAAGAGCCGTTGTTCTGGCTTAGTGTGCTGGAGTTGGACGATATCAGGTAGATGCCGTCCGATGTCCTTGAGCTTCCGGTATTGTTGAAAAGCGAAGAGTACGTTGCGCCTGCAAGGCGGATGCCAAAGCCGCCGGAAGTTGAGATTCCCGTGTTGTTTGTCAGGGTGTTGTTTGTATTTGTGAAAAGGGAAATGCCCGAGCCGGAGGTTGCGCTGGTGCCGCGGTTGTTTTGAAGGATGTTGCTGTCAGATGATGTGTATATGTATATGCCGTATCCTGCGCCAAGGGAGGTGCCAACGTTGTTTGTAAGCACGTTGTAGTCAGAGGATAATGCATATATTGCGCCCATGCCGACTGATATTGTGGCGTTGTTATTTGCAATGTAATTGGAATCCGAGGAGGCCAGGTATAGGGCACCCGTATCGCTTGCGGTGGAGCCTGACGTTATTGCATTTCCTGTTATGTTGTTGAGGTGCGAGGAGGAAATCACAAGGGAGTGGGACTGGGCAGAGTAGGCGATGTTGCTTGTGAGGTTATTGCTGTTTGCGCCTGAGGACAGGTATATGCCGTATCCGGAAGATGCGTATGAGGAGTCGGCGCCGTTGTAAAGGTATATTGCGTAGGCGCTTGCATAGGTGGTGCTTACTGTATTGTTTTCTATAATGCCGTTGTGCGCGCTGTTGAAGTAGATGCCGTATGTGAAGTTGGATATTATGCAGTTCTTTATTGTTGCGTTTGATATTGAGCTGTTGGCATAGAAGCCATAGGAGCCCGAGGCATTGACACCCCTTATTGCGTGCCCGTTGCAGTTGAGGGTGATGTTGCTTGCGGCTGCAATAAAGCAAGTGCCGCTTGTTGAAATGGCATCGTGCGTAAGGTTGTACACAGTGCCTGCAACAGACAGGTTCTGGCAGCCGATGTTTTCAGGCGCATATGGACCGTAGTCCGCACCCTTTGAAGAAGGCCAGAGCGTGGCGCCAAGTGTTGCTAGGCTGAAGGGTATGTGCGGGCCGCTTTCCGCAAAGCCGTCGCCATCAACGTCAACTATGTTGTATGCTGAGGCATTGGGGTAGATGTTGCCCTGCGCAAAGCCGTTCACGCTTGTGTTGAACCAGTTGTTGTCCCCAAGGTTGCTCACCCACGTTGTTGTTGCTGACATGTTGTTCCAGTAGAACAGATTGAACCTGCTTAATGCTGTGAGTGAGACAGCTATCGGTGCAATAATTGTGTTGTTGCGGAAGAGGGAAAGATTGGAGTTTGCAAGGTATATGCCGCTGGCTGCGGTTTTGGTGTTTGTGAGCTTGCTTAGGATTAAGGTGTTATTCTTGGAAGCGGATGCGGTAAACGCCCCATAGACATTCTCCGCGGTTACATTTATTCCGCTGAAGGTGTTGTTGTCGCAAAGCTGCTCAAGGTTTATCGGGCTTGCCACTGAAAGCCCGCTGAAAACGTTGTTGGAGCTTCCGTTGCACCCAATGCCGCCGTTTAGGACCGTGGAATTTGCAATGAGATTGCTGCGTGCGGTATTTGC
>JAGVWK010000023.1 GCA_018304295.1 Microcaldota archaeon
AAAAACTCCCTGTTCCAGATATCTCAAAATTAAGCAAACAGCAAGCAATTTCCCTTGAAAAGGCGCTTGACAGGCTTGGCAGAAGGGACATTGGAAATGTCCTTGATGAAATAGAATCCAAAGACCGCCAAGCCCTTGATGACATTGTCTTTGGCATCTTTGGCTTATCCCAAAAGGAGCGCAAGGAAGTATATTCTTCCTTAAGGGCGCTTGTAACAGAACGCACAACAAAGTCAAAATCCGTAAAAACAAACGGCAATGGCAACGGAAACGGCAAGCGAAAGAAGAGAAAAGAAGCGGAAACAAACGATTTCGTGCACAGGCAGCAGACTTTATTTGATTTTGTCCTGTAATTCAATATGGGTGAAAAAATGCCCGAAGAAGAAGCATTTCACCAGCATACGATAGAAAACGTGTGGAACAACGAGGCGGACGCGCGCGCTTCGGACTTCTACAAGCGCAAATATCTTTCAAGGAAAAAACAAGTGGAGTGATAATATGGCAGGCGTAGTAATAGTAGGCGCGCAATGGGGCGACGAAGGTAAAGGAAAGGTAGTTGACCACTACGCAAAGGAGGCGGACGTGATAGTGCGCTACTGCGGGGGCGCAAACGCAGGGCACACCGTAGTGCATGCGGGAAAGAAATACAAGTTCAACCTTCTTCCCTCAGGGGTGCTCTACCCGCAGAAAACAAACATACTTGGAAACGGCACTGTAATAGAGCCCGAGAAGCTCCTTGCAGAGCTTGCAGAGCTGGAAGAAGCAGGCATTTCTCCAACTCTTTTCATTTCCCCAAAAGCGCATGTGGTGCTCCCAATACACAAAGACTTGGACGCAGCAGAGGAAGAGCACAAGGGCGCACGCGCCGCAGGCACAACAAAGCGCGGCATAGGGCCGGCATACTCTGACAAGGCAGCTCGCTTTGGGCTGCGCTTTGAGGATTTCTGCGACCCTGTTGCATTGCGCGAAAAGCTCCCGAAATTGCTTGCACTAAAGGAAAAGGTGCTGGCAGTGTATGGGAAAAAGCCAACGCAAGCAGCATCAGAAACATTGCAGCAATACCTCTCCTACTCACAAGAGTGCGCCAAATATCTTGCGGACGCATCCCTTTTGCTTAACGAGGCGCTCTCAAAGAAAAAAAACGTTCTTTTTGAGGGCGCGCAGGCAACAATGCTTGACATAGACCACGGCTTTTATCCCTATTGCACCTCCTCAAATACAAGCGCAGGGGGCGCATGCACCGGAAGCGGCGTTGGGCCCTGTGCAATAAGCGAGGTGGTGGGCGTTGTAAAGGCATACACTTCGCGCGTGGGGGAGGGCCCGGTTCCCAGCGAAATATTTGATTCCACTGCGGAGAAAATACGCGAGCGCGGCGGCGAATTCGGCACTGTTACGCGCCGCCCGCGCAGGATTGGCTGGCTGGATTTGGTTACTTTGCGCTACTCCAAAATGGTGAACGGGCTTACAGGAATTGCCTTCACGCGCGTGGATACGCTCTCAAGCATAGAAGCAGTGAAAATATGTGTTGCATACGAGTTTGAGGGCAAAAAAATAGAGCACATGCCCCTTACAAGCGCGCAATTCTCCATTTGCAAGCCAATTTACAGGGAATTTTCCGGCTGGGAGGATTTGGGCGAAGGATGGGCAAGCTGCAACTCCTTTGCAAAGCTTCCCAAGAACGCGCGCGCATACCTTGAGTTCATCTCAAAAGAGCTTTCCACGCCCATATACTTTGTCGGTATAGGCCCCTCGCGCGAGCATGCAATAGTCCTTAAGGACGTATTCAAAAAGTAGCCGCTTAGGAAGCAACTGCCTTAGGGCATGCCGCTCCTAAACCATTTTTCATATTCCTTGTGCGTCTGGAACATTCTAACTATGTATACAGTTTCCCCCTCAACTTTGCAAATTATCCTGCCCTGCCCAACATTCTCAACAGTATAATTGCTGCCGCCCAAAAATCTCCGTGGTACCAGTGCTTCAAATTTCTTTATGTGCTTTGCAAATAGCAGTTTTGCCGACTTGTCAAGCTCTTCAAAGTCTTGCACTGCTTGCTCTTCTGTTTCAACGCGCGGCATCCCACAACCCCTAAAGCTTGCCCTTGTCTATGCCATTTCTTCTGAGCAACTCATCAAAAGAGATGGATTTTCGCCCCCTATTCTTCCAGCGCGCCTCTTCTTCTGCTGCTTTTGCAACTACAAGCCTCTCCTCTTCCTCCTCTATCTGCCGCTCGTATGCGGTAACTGCCATGCGCAGCACCTCGGTTTTATTCGCAGCTATCCCCTTTACAATAAGCCTTCTCAGCTTCATCTCGTAATACTCGCCCAAATTAACATTCATAGCATCAACCAATGCTATATGCAAATAATCATTTATAATGCTATCCATGAGGCATGGACTTTGCAACCATCACTTTAAAAGACGTTTTTCGCAAATAACTGCCTAGCCGCCCCTGTAGCTCAGAGGTAGAGCGCGTGCATGGTAAGGCCTTTTCTTTTCTCTTCTGCGAAGAGAAAAGAAAACCCCTGGGAAAAGAAAAGAGGAAACCCTAGCTGTTGCATGACATCGCCAGACTTTTGTCCCACAGCCCTGAACTATAAAAACATCCCGGCTTAACCAATAAACTTTAATTATATTGTTCAGTCTATCTTGTTTTATCTAGATTAAAGAAATTCTAATCTAGTGATAACAAGCTTTTTATACTTTTGGCGCAAGAAGTAGCGCATGGATGAGATATTCAACAGAAAATACAGAACGGTTTTGGAAGTCCTCCCAGATGTCGCAGGCTGCGCACAAGGAAAATTAACGCTTGTGGGCGGAACCGCTCTTGCGCTTTTTCATCTCAAGCACCGGATAAGCGTTGATCTGGACTTCGTGCCGGTTAGCGGAAGCGATACAAAGTTAAAAGAGGAACTCAAGGGCTGCCTCTCAAAGCGGGGCTATCGCACAACAACCGGCGCTTATTCAAACCAATTCGTAGTCCAGTTTGAAGACACAAGCATAAAAATAGAGATTTTCGAGCCTGAACGGAAAATAAAGCGATTTGAGGAGCATATGTTCGGGGCGTCAAAGTTAAACGTAGCTTCGCTTGGTGATATTTTGCATATGAAACAGGATGCTTATCTTGACCGCAACGAGGCAAGGGATTTATTTGATATATTCTGCATCCTGAAAGAAAAAAATAATTCGTTTGCAACCATAAAAACCCTGATTTCAAAGGCCGGCAAGCCAAAAAATACCGAAGATATAGACGCTATGGCACTGAACCAATCCGATGTTGCAGCGTTCCAAAAGGTGATTGTTGATGCCACTTCCTAAACAAGCGGTGAGTTTCAGGCAGCTTCGAAGCGAGGGCTTAACCAAACTTAAGATACTTGCCCTATGTTCCAGCCTCAGGCTTTTTCCAACCCCGTTCAAGGGAATTTACTATGTGCCATTGGAGGAAGAGCGCAAGGGCGCTTTTATTGAAAACCCCCTCAAGATATTATCCCAGGCAGTTGCGCTTTTCTTGGGAAGTAACGAGTTCTATTTCAGCTGCCGGACCGCACAGGAGGCGCTTGGCTTAAACTGGCAGCCTTCAGGCGAAGTGCACATAGTCAATCCGAAGCTGTCTCGGCGCATAAGCCTTAAGGAAAAAATTGAACTAAGCCAAATGAGAGGCACTTGGCGTTCAAGGAAAATCGCAAAGCTGCTCTCATTTTACGGAAACGAGATAATATTCCACAGGGGAGAGGTTGCAGGAGCCAAGACCAAGCAGACTCCTTATGGAAGGTTTGCCCTCCGTTCGCAAATAACTGCGGACAGGAAAAGATTCAAGGAAAAACACTTGCGCGGCCTCGGCTAGCCGCGCAATTCTATATAAACATCTTTGCGCAGCTCAAACTTTGATTTTTGCTTGGAAATGCCTATTCAAACGTTGAACATTGAGCAGCTTTTTAGCGAGGTATATCATTGCTGCGGAGCTGCCTAAAAGCTGCTCAATGCACCAAGCAGAAAAATCTCGCTCAATGAAGATTAAGCGGGAGCGCAGGCAAATATTAATTGGGGACGAAACTAGTGAAATAAGCGCAATTGGTTGCCAGAACGCAAATTTAAGCGCAGAATAGGCGCAAGGGCGGCCGGCTGTCTATACTTTTTTGCAAGCAGGAAAAACACGCACTTTCAAGTGCCGCCTCCCGAACTGCCTTCTTTTTAGCAAGCCTTAAAAAATGCGGTTGCAAAAGCCTCCCATGAATCCATTCCTAAAGGCAGGCATGCTCACAATAACCGTGGTAGTGCTGGCATTCGTGCTGATGTCGCAGGTGGACAATGCGCGCGCACGCGAGCTTGAAAAGGGCGTTGACAACGTGCTTTCAGAGGCGCAAGCCGAAGCTGTGCTGCGCGAATACACCCGCGTGATGGCGCGCACCACACAGGAGCAGTGCCCCTACCTTCTCTCGCTGCGCCAAAAGCAGCTTGACAAGACATACGCGCTTGCGCTGCGGCTGCAGGATTATGAGCGCAGCAATGTGCTTAACGACGAATACGAGCAGCTGAAGGTCTCCTATTTCCTTGGGCTTTCAAGCATGTACATTTCAGGCTTTGAGCTGCACAACTCCTGCGGCATAAGCGAAGTGCCGTTGGTTCTTTTCTACAGCGAAAAAAACACCTGCCAGGAATGCGTTGCGCAGGACATTGTGCTTTCAAGCGTTGCAAAGCGCTGCAGCGGGATGCGCATATACGCCTTCCCCTATGACAGCACCCTTGAGCCCGTGCAGATAATTTCCGACCGCTATGAAATAAGCAGCGTGCCCTCCATTGTAATAGGGGACGGGACAGCGCAAAAAGGAATGCAGGGGGAGGATGAGCTCGTCTCACAATTGCGCCTTCGCGGGGCAAGCTGCACCTGAAAGGCGATGGGATGAAGCTTAGGACGTATGACGCGCAAACAGGGCTTCTGGACGGCTCAGTGGCACCGGCAGGCTTTGAGCGCTCAAAGCTTGACATTCCCACAAGAAGAAATCTCCTTATGCTGGGATTGCTCATACTGGGAATTGCGGTTCTTGTGTCCCTTACAATCTCCTACAAGATAATTTTCATCTCCTACAGCGTTTTCTCAATTTACGTTTTTTTCTGCTTTGTTGTGCTGTGGCTGGATGGCGCTTGGGTTGACCGCGAACCACCCCCTCCGGCAAAATGGCCCTCAGTTTCCCTGCTTATACCCTCCTACAATTCCGGGCACACGATTTTCAGGTGCATAGAGAGCTGCAAGAAGCTTCGCTATGAAGGGGAACTAAGCATAAGCGTGATAGACGACGGCAGCACTGACGGCTCCTACGAGAAGCTTATGAAAATGCAGGGAATACAAGTGCTGCGCAAGCAAAAGAACGAGGGCAAGGCTGCGGCGCTTAACTCAGGCATACTGCAAAGCACAGCTGACCTTATATGCTGCGTTGATTCCGACACGTATCCGCGCGAGGATGCGCTCACGCATGCCGTAAGGTATTTTCAGGACAAAAAAGTGGGCGCAGTGGTGCTTTTCATAAACACAACTGCCCCGAAAAATTTTGTGCAGTCCATACAGGAAATAGAATACTGGATTTCATTCGGCTTTTTCTTCAAGACCATTGCCTCAATAGACAGCCTCTACGTAACCCCTGGCCCAATGGCGCTTTATAGGCGCCAGGTTTTCCAAGAACTTGGCGGCTTTGACGAAAAAAACCTAACAGAAGACATGGAAATAGCGCTTCGCATGCAGCGGCACGGCTGGAAAATAAGGACGTGCCACACGTCCGTTGTGATGACTGAGGTGCCCTCAAGCATAAGCGCGCTTTACCGCCAGCGCCTGCGCTGGCTGCGCGGTGGCATAATGAACATGCTCAAATACACCGACATGTTCCTCAACCCACAGCACGGCAACCTTGGGCTCTTTGTGCTGCCCGTAATACTTGGAAGCGGCTTTTTTGCAGCGCTTTTCATGTTCTGGTCATTGCTCAACTTTGCGCGCACGTGGGGCCTGCAGCTATTCCCATGGCTCTCAAACCTTCCCCTTTTTGCCTCCGGCTTTATCTCCGCTCCAAACATTGACCCCTTTCTTGTGGACTCCTCCCTTCTCTTTGGGCTCATCTCCCTTCTTTTATGGCTGTTTTTCGCATTCAAGAGCTTTGAGCTCTCCAAGCGCAAGCCGCAAATTGGGCATCTGCCAACCCTTATAGGGATGGTAACTCTCTACCCTGTTTTTGTAGGAATAGTGTTCCTTTCCGCATACGTGCACGAGTTTTCCGGAAGGCGTTACAAATGGTGAAAAGAAAGGCAGGCTTTACCGTCAAGTCAATGCACTATGCCGAATGCCAGTTTCTGCCACCAATGCTATAAACGTCAAATGGAAGCGTTTTGCCCTTCTCCAGCCTTTCTAAAATCTCGCCGCGCACAATGCTTTTGATTTTCATATAATTCTCCTTTCCAACCTCTGCATTCCCAACCGCGTACTTGAGGTTCTTTGCATTGAAGCAGAACATGCAATCCGACAAATTCTCGCAGTTGTGGCAGAAATAGGAGTCCGCACAATTTTTGCATGAGTCCATCTCCAAGCAGCGCGAAAGCCCTATTGAATAATAACAGTTTATGCAAAACGCCGAATCAAAAAGCGTGTTGCACCCAAAAACGTACTCGCTGTTTCTTGGCCAGAAAGAGTACGCGCAATATTTTACCATTGTAACCGGAAGCGTGCGGTAAGAGTTTGACACCTGCTCGCACAAAGGGCTCTCAATTATGTTCGTATTTGTCCCATGGCAATACTCAAGGCAAAAATACGCCATCTTTGCTGTTTTTTGCGCAGCATTTCCAAAATCCAGCGATTCAAGCTCCATTTGCGAAATCTTTTCCTTCTCCCCTATTTCCTGCGCCTCATTGCGCGTTATAAGCCTGTTTGCAGGCGGTGCGGAATATATAAGGTGCTTTTTCCTCACTATGCTTTCGCCGCTTAGCGCGGATTTGCAATGTTCAAGCTCGCGCGTGCGCTTCTCAAGCCATCCCTCATATGCGTCAACACCGCCCGCAAGTGCCTTGCCCAGCACAATGGTACCTGTTTTTTCAAACGCCCCTTCTATTGGCTTTTTGTTTGCAGGCATTTTTCCAGCCGCAAAAGCGGCATTCACCCTGCCATCTGGCACGTTTCCCACCATTTCGGCAAGGTTTGGCAATCTCTTGTCCCTGCGCAGCTTCTCAGCCATCTGGGCAAGAAGCCCCTCTTTTATTGAAAGATATTTGGAAAGTGGCAGCTCAAGGTTGCCTATCGCATGTTTTTTGTTTTGCACGTGGAAGCAAAACATGCATTCAATGCAATTGCCAAGATTGTGCGAATAACGGCAATCCGAGCAGTTCTGCGTGAGCCAAAGCTCAAAACACCTCTTGTTGCGGAATGCATCATAGCAATGCAGGCAATGCATGCTCTCTCCAAGCCCGTTGCACCCCATGGAGTCCTCGCTTAGCCTTCCATAAGTGCAATGGCATAAATTTTTTGAATTTCCAAACGCGCTGCAATCGTAAATATTGTAGCTGTCGCTTATGTTTGAGCTGTTTTGCACATTATCGCAATTTCCAAGCACCACATTGCCTGCATAATAAAAGCGCTCTGAAAGCGCCTCCACAAGCGACTCAATGTCTTTTATGCTGTTTATGGAAAGCGCTTCCCATTTTTTGGAAAAATCCACCTCGTCAAGGCTTATCCATTTTGCATCCTGCGCATACTCGCCTATAGCATATGCAACCTCCTTGCCCGAAATGCATGATTTGCGGCGCACTATGGGCTCGTTAAGCTCGCACAGCCACTTGGCATAAAGGGAAAGCGGTCCAATTTCCTCCTTAAAGATAAGCCTGCACAATCCCTGCCATTTCTTTTCAAACAATAGGTGCATTTGTGTTTCCATTTAATCCACGGTTCCACTGCCATTTATACCAAACTCTTATATTAAATAAATCTTTAAAAAAATTGACAAAAGCCAAATATCAAGCATATTCTTTTCTTTAAATAAAATATTTCATCTAACGTATGTTGATTACACTTTTCATCTATTTTTCTTAACAAAAAGAAACATTTATATTATTTTAATGCACTTAGTTCCATATGAAGGCATTTGAGGGCATAGATTGGAAAGACAGAAAAATACTGTTCCACCTTGATGAGGACGGCTTCCAGCCTGCTTCTGATATTGCAAGAAAAACGCGCCTGTCAAAGCAAGTGGTCGCATACCGCATTGCAGAACTGCAGAGAAAAGGCATTTTGCGCCGCTGCTGCGTGATTGTGAACGAATCCAAAATAGGGCATTCCTTCTTCAAATTCTATCTCAAATACAAAAGCGTGGACAAGAAGCTTGAGGAGGAGATGATTTCATTTTTTGATTCCCACCCCAATATCGGCCTAGTGGACACGTGCGACGGCAGGTTTGACATGTTCATAGGCGTATGGGCGCAGGATACGCACCACCTTTATCGCATATACAAGGAACTTTTTGGCAAATATGGCGCATATTTTGAGGACATCTCCCTTTCTACAGTGGAGACGGCATACAACTCAAAGCGCGGCTACCTTATTGGCGAGCCTACAACTTCCGAAGTCCCACTTTTTGGCGGCGAGGTGGCAACCCCTTTTCAAATAGACTGCCTAGACCGCAAAATACTTTCCATGCTCTCCAAGGATGCGCGCAGCCGCCTTGTTGACATTGCAAAGGAGCTAAAGGTAACTTCCAACGCAGTAAGCTATCGCATAAAGAAAATGAAAGTGGCCGGCATCATCCAAGGGGCGCGCATAGTGCTTGACCGCAACAAGATAGGATACCTAAGCTACAAGGTTCTCGTGAAGGTGGACTCATTTGACGAAAAGGAAGTGCACCGTTTTCTCCTGCACGTAACGCAGCACCCCAACATAATAGACATTGACCTCTGCCTTGGGGGCTGGAACATAGAACTTGACGTTGAAATAGAGGATTACAACGCGTTCCGCAAGCTCATGCTTGAGCTTCGCACGGAATTTTCCAACCTCATAAAAAGCTACGATTCCCTGCTTGTATTTTACGAGCACACCTACACTTACTACCCAATGGGCAAAACGTATTGCCCCATAAAGGGATGATATGCAGCATAGACTAATCTCCCTTGCCCCAAGCAACACGGAAATACTTTTCGCCCTTGGCGCACACTCCTCCATCGTAGGGGCAACGCATTTGTGCGATTTCCCGCCCGAGGCAAAAAGGCTCCCAAAAATAGGAAGCTGGACAACTTCGCACGATTTTGACGCAATGGAGAGGCTCAAGCCCACGCTTTTACTTGCCTCAATGTACGTCCACCCTTCCCTTGAGAAATGGGCAGCGCAAAAGCGCATCCCGCTCTTTAGCGTGTGCCCGGTAACCCTTGACGGGATTTACAAAAGCATTGAAAAAATAGGCTCAATAGTGGGCATGGGGGAAAATTGCACGGAGGAAAATTGCACGGAGGAAAACGCAAAATCCCTTGTGCTTCAAATGAAAAGCGATTTTGCAAAGATAGAGGCGCATTCTAAATCTCTTGCCTTTCACCCCAAAATATACTGCGAGGAGTTCCACTCCCCCCCATTTGCGTCCGCAAATTGGGTTCCAGAAATAGTGCGGCTTGCAGGTGGCATTCCCTTCTCAAAAGAAGGCATTTTCAGCCACCCAACAAGCCTGAAAAAGCTGCAAAATTTCTCCCCAGACCTAATTGTGCTGCACTGGTGCGGCTTTGGGGAGAGAAGCGCCGCCTCCTCCCTTGCAAAGCGGGACGGCTGGGGCTCTTTAAGCGCAGTGCAAGGCAAAAAAATATTCCCTTTTGACGATTCCCTGCTTAACCGCCCCTCGCCCCGCCTTGTTTTGGGTGCGCAAAAGCTCCAGCAGTTAATAATCCGGCATCAAAACTAAGCCCCAAATTATCAACTTTGCCCAAATCTCTTATTAATTTACCAGCGCAAATAAGCGGCATGGACTCTTTCATTTATGCGCTTGCATCCGTGCTATTGGTAAGCCTAATCTCCCTTGTGGGTGCGCTGCTGCTTTTTTTCAAATTCAAGGTTTCCCACAACCACCTCATAATAACAGTGAGCTTTGCGGCAGGCGCAATGCTCGCGGCAGCGTTTTTTGACCTGCTCCCAGAAGCCCTTGAGCAGGCAGGGGAGGGTGCGCTGCAATTTGCCTTTGTTGGGATACTCCTGTTCCTTTTCATAGAGTCCTTTTTGCACTGGCACCACTGCCAAAAGGAAAAATGCGACGTATACTCTGCAAAATCTGTTGGCTACATGAACCTTATAGGGGACGGGGCGCATAATTTCCTTGATGGCATTGTAATCGCTTCCGCCTATTTGGTAAGCGTCCCTGTTGGCATTATCGCAACAATCGCTATAATAGCGCACGAGATACCGCAGGAAATAGGGGATTTTGCAGTTCTTTTGCATGCTGGCTTCAAAAAGGAAAAGGCGCTGTTTTACAATTTCATTTCAGCCACAACCGCAATAGCGGGCACTATTATCGGGTATTTTTTCCTATCCGCATCCCAGCCCCTAATACCAATTGCAACCGCAATGGCTGCAGGCGGCTTCATCTACATAGCAACCTCGGACCTTTTCCCTGAAATCTCCAAGCACCACGATATCAGGCACCTTGCATTGCAGCTTTTCTTTGTTCTTGTGGGCGCTGCAACAATATACTTGCTTGTGGGCGCGCTGCACGAATAGTGCGCCCGCAGCAATGTGTGCATTTTAGCCGTGCGCTTTTGGCGTGTTGAGCCTTCCAATGCGCCAAAAGCACACAGGAACCCCTAAATACCTTTTCCCCGTTACTTTTGCATGGCTCTTGTGGCATTGCTCACGCTTCTCATATTCACGTTCATACTTTCCAAGGCATCCTCGCTTGTGGTGAACAATGCCTCAAAGCTTGCGCGCTTTTTTGGCATAAGCCAGCTTGCAATAGGCTTTCTCCTCATAGCAGTTTCAACTTCCCTTCCTGAGCTTGCGGTTTCCGTAGCCTCCTCAAGCGCAAAGGAAGGCGCAATAGCGGCAGGCAATGTTTTTGGCTCAAACATATCAAACATACTCCTTGTGCTTGGTTTGGGCGCGTTCCTGTATGGCTTTAAGGTGAAAAAGGAAAATCTGGCGGATATCGCGCTCGTGCTGCTGCTTACAACGCTCATCTCCTCCTACATAATACTGCATTCGCAAATATCCCAAAGCGCGCTTGGGCTCTACGAGGGCATACTGCTGCTTCTTATTGCAGGCTGGTACGGATGGCGCGTGCTGGGCAAAAAAAGAGCGCCCGAAGGCCAAAGCGAAATCCCCATAACGCGCCACCAGGGGCTTATGGCATTCCTGTTTTTCACAGCCGGAATACTGGCAGTGATAATAAGCTCAAGCTTTGTGGTTGATTCCGCAGTAAAGCTTGCGGAAATAGCAGGGGTTTCAAAGAGCTTTATAGGTGCCACCATAATAGCAATCGGCACCTCGCTTCCAGAGCTCTCAATAGACCTGCAGGCAATACGGAAAAAACAATACGGGCTTGCATTGGGGGATGCAATAGGGAGCAACATGGCAAATATCACCCTTGTGCTTGGCGCAGCAGCAGCAATAAACCCCATTGCAGTGCAGCTAAAGGTTTTCATAGCCGCCCTAGTGTTTGCAATAGCGGCGAATATGCTGTTTTTCTACCTTGCAACGCTCAAGAAGAAATTTGAGCGGAAGGACGGCACCCTTATGCTCGCGCTTTACGCGCTCTACCTCCTTACGATATTCTTCCTGCAGCTAAATGAGGTAGCATTTTAAGTTCAGCTTCCCAAGATG